>VBJK01000563.1 GCA_005879655.1 Chloroflexota bacterium
CCGTCGGCAGCAACACCAACGTCCAAACGCTCCAGCCAGTATAGTGTGAGCGTTGTGCCCCAATATTCGGCGATGTACTCCGTCTTGCCGTATCTTTCCTGCCCCTGGAGATTTTGAAGTTCCCATTTTATAGCCCCCAGATTTATTCCAATTCTCTTCTCCAATGATTTATCAAGGACAATGGGAGCATTATTGGGGCGTTGAGGTAGAGTCAACAATGCTATCTCCTTCGAGAGAATGAAAGTCCGGCGTTCTGACGAATGAGCCTTGGTTATGAGGTCATTCCAGTGTTCTACATTCCCTTGAGCTATTTGTTACAGCGGGGCCAAAAGTACCATTCTGCATGTTGGCTGTCAATGATGCGAAAGCTTCAATGACCGTTTGTAACATTTGTCGAAGCATCATACCGAGATCCTTATTATCTTCTTTCTCAGTCTCCGTGACGTGTGTTATTTCTTCCTGAATCGACAACAAGATCAAAGTTATCTTCACCTCAAATAGAAATATTTCGAGGAGCGTGGATGATTTACTTGCCTGGGACATAGGCATCGTTGGAATTTCATTGGCCTTGGAATTTGAGTTAAGAAGGATTCTCCTGACCTTCTAAATTCAGTTTCATATCCGTTAACAAGTGGTACCTTTGAATACTCTTTGAAAGTCGACGCAAACCCGGGGTTAAACTGTCTGACATCAATATCATTTGGAAGGGTCTGTTGAATCGACGTGAAGGTTTGGTTCAATGTTTCATCCAAATTCCAGACACTGGACAGATTATTGCCAAAACAAGAAAGCAAGATCATTGTGGGTTTTCCTATACTTTGATCACGACGGATATCTTTGCAATTGCTTCAATCGAAATGCGTCGGATGGAAAAGATTCGGCCTTTTATTTGAAGAATTATCCCAAATCTTTGGCAGTAAATAGTAATACAATCTATTTTGATTGCTGATACAATTGTTCATTTGATGGTTTCCTGATAAATATTTCAAGGACCATAAAGGAGGTATGTAACTCTTGCTTTGACAATGAACGTGGCGATCTTTGCCCCATCGCAATGAAGTCCTTCGTGTCCAATTGTCTTCAAACATTACACCACAAAATGACAAACCCGAATTGCATTTTCCACCTCTCATTATTTATTCTCCAACGAGCATTCCTATCATATATTAGTATTCAATATAACGCCGCCTTGTGCATTGTGCCTTCAATTCGCTCTTTCGATTATTAAACAAGAACGATGAAGACTATTTGTTTTTGATATGTGTAAGATTCCCATTGTTCCATCAATGGCCGCCGCGCGATATAGACTACAAACGAATAAAAAATAATGAGAGACTATCTACTTACAACCAAAAGAGATACGATGGAACACTTCTCATAAGCATTTCCACCACAATTCCATCAGTTTTCACTTACAATACTAGGTCTTTATCACATCCGATGCATTGAGGATGCGCAACATACACACCCAATTCCGGATCCCAATCGAGACTCCCAAGTTCGACCTTCCTACTCTTGTTATGTTCGAGGATGCAGCTTAAATGTTGCACAAATTTACAACTGCAAGTAACGACTCTCCCGCCCTTCTTTGAATCACCACATATGCAAAGCCCAGTGAGGTCGCGAGACTAGACATCAGAAACCGCAAAGTGGATTCGCTTACCCTGCTAACGCCGGCCCAAGGGTTCTCCGGGTCAAAACCTGACCTCCAAAATATTGAGGGACAGCTTTCTGCATCTTCTCCCCTATTCAATCTTCGTGCGTCGCTTTCTTTCTGGACTGCAGTTATTGGAACAACCGTGTACCTACGGCTGATAGACCGCTCTTTAGGCAGAAGGGAATTCCCTCCTGGAATGTCTTTTCCATCGTGAAGGAACTGGCAAGTGAACCAGCTGGCAGCAACGGGAAGAGTTTCATGTATTTGAACAATTAGAACATGTCCTTTCGAGTTTTCGTACTGAATTTCAACACATTCGGTAACTTTCAATTTGATGCCATTATCTACACAGATAAGCCAATGAAACCGCGAACTTGATTACGTTCTAAAACCTTGGGTGATTTCCACTCCTTATAAGTTCCAGTGTAAGCGCCTCCAGCAGTTTCCGTCGATGGTAAACCTTCGGATGTAAGCAGAGAATGTAATTTATTGAGTGTAAGCGGCCCTTCATCAGCTGATTGGGAAATATTTCGAGATTTCGAAGGCCCATCATCCTGCCCGTATATGTTATTGTCGACATTTGAACCTCGCTCACTCGTCTTTGTTTCCTCAGGATCCACATCTCTCGGAAATATAGATCGGGGGAGTTTCTCATTCCCTTGGGGGCTCGTAGATGTTGGGGCTCCATCATTCTTAGGACCATTCCGACCTGATCTATCTTTGTCTTCTCGAGCAGTACCTTGGGGTCCATTGTCGACCGAGACCGTTTCCCAGTCCGATCCCGGAGACTTGGGAGATTTGCGATTCTCCTGATGGGAGAGATCTGCAGAATCTTGCCGTCGAAATTTGCTAGTAACTGGAGAAGTCGGCGGTCCCGGAGTGCTTGACTTTATCTCATCTTCACGACTTGTTGGTGAGAGAGGGGAATTCCTCTCCGAACGAGACGTATTCCTCGAAAGCTCTGTGTTTTTACCTCGAGGCGGCAGTGGAAATCGAGTGGTTGTCGAGCTCAGCCGTGACATCTTACAATAAAGTCAAGTGACGTTACCTGACACACTTCTCATTTCTGCTCCATCTTTGAGGTATATATACCAAAAATACAACTTCCTACGAAAATGGAATGGAAAAATCAATCCTTCGCGTGTCTCTCATGATTCAATCGTTTCCCGGAGGCGTTAATATGAGGTAACGGTAATGACTCTTGGGTCTAGAATTTGCATGAAAGGCGCGGCGTTGCGCTCCGTGTTGCCTTCTCGTCCGGTTCCGACATTTTTGAGTCAAAAACATGTAGAAGTGTGTTACTCGTTAATACTTAAATGACGATCAACAATTTATTCATCTATACGCCCCTTATTATCTACGCCCAGCAGTAACAGCTATTGACGCCTCGATCCTTCCGCATAATTATCCACTTTCTCGACACTCTATTGTTGACCTGAAACAATCGCTAAATTTATTGTCGTTAAACGCGCCTCGCTCATTGATTAATATGCATGTGTATTTCACTGGGCGCCGTTGACTCTTAGAGCGACAATTCCTTACCTATTGGAGGATTCCTGACAAACGGATCGACGATTTCTGTTATTGAGACAGAAGAGAACCAAAAGGAGGCAGGAAAGCGTTGTCTCGTTCAAAATGTTGGTCGAGCTCTACCGGGTTGGGTATCTCCAACCACAAATAGGGCCAACGCCTAGAGTAGATTGGGTTTTTTCTTATGGAGAG
>VBJK01000116.1 GCA_005879655.1 Chloroflexota bacterium
AAAGTGTCCAGGTCGCGCACAGGCATACTGTTCCCAACGTAGAGCGTTGCGTTATCCGGCAATAATGTCGCCAGCTCGCTAAAGATGCGACCTTCAAAAAATGGTTTAAACTCCTCCATGGCTGCGTATAATGCACTACGGGTGCAAGCGTCTGCTTCTTGCCAGGCCGCAAGCCAGGCTGTTTGTGCTGCGGAACCAGGGGAGGTATCACGAGGTGGTTCGTCCATTGTAGGGGCATCCTTTATGGGTGCCCTGTAAGGGCGAATGCCCGTTCTGTCCGGCTCTATTCGTGCTGCGGAACTAGTAGGCGTATCACGAGGATATTCGTCCATGGTAGGGGCATCCTTTATGGGTGCCCTGACAAGTTGTCGGCAGAGTGCCACCGGATCGGCATGTATGACCTGTTCTGCCAATTGTGTTGGCTCATTCCAGTCGCCGTTACCATCAATAACGATTTGCGAACACTCGCTATAGCGTTGCAGATAGAGTAGCACAGGCTTAGCGGTTGGCATAGCGCCAAAGCGCAGGATGAGCTGGGGGACCATACGTTCGGCGAAAGTGCTATCGCGCAGAAATGCGTCATAGCTAGCAATAATCTGACGATGATCCATAGCCCCACAACGCAATTGCGAGAGTGGATCAGCCAGGATCGGATAGCCCAGCAGTTGTGCTAAGGCAACGAGCGGCCCTGCTAGTGCAGCATTTGGATAGGGACCAGCGATAATCAGCCCATTGGGAGTACTCCTTAGCAGTTGTGCTAGTGCTGTACACCGCTCCGTTGCGATGGTACCTGCCGAAGCTTCACTAACCGTCACATATGGCGCATTGGCTGGACGACCTGTCCAGGCTAGTGTTGCGCGTTTAGTGAGCGGTGGTAATGGCTGATCGGGTAAGGGATCTGGTGTTAGCGGCTCACGGAAAGGCATATTCAAATGGACTGGTCCTGCGGGCAATGCTTGCGTCAATGCTGTTGCGCGATTGGCGATTGTGCGAATATAGCGTAGCGCAGTATTGTTGGCTTCGGGGAGCGCTACGTCGAGAAACCATTTGACGTGACTGCCGTAGAGCCTGTGCTGATCAATCGTCTGCGGTGCTCCACATTCGCGCAATTCGTGTGGTCGATCTGCCGTCAGCACGAGTAGCGGGATATGCGTAAGTTTTGCTTCGACCAGTGCAGGCAGAAAATTTGCGGCGGCAGTACCAGATGTACAGAGCAGCGCGACAGGCTGATTAAGCCCTTTCGCCATGCCCAGGCCGAAGAATGCTGCGGAACGTTCGTCGATATGCAGCCAAGTACGTATGGCTGGATGGTCAGCGCAGGCCATGGCCAATGGCGTCGAGCGAGAACCAGGACAGATGACGACATGATGGATGCCTGCACGTTGCAGTTCGTCAATGAACACGCTGGCGTATAGGTAAGTTGGGTTGCTATTGTGCTCTTCTGTTGGTATCATCGCTCTTGTTCACTTTCCTCGCCACCCAGGCCACGCAACATCACATTCAACTTTAAACACGATTCAAGATATTCGCTCTCAGGATCAGAGTCCGCGACGATCCCACAGCCCGCAAAGAGTGTAGCAGTCTTCCCGTCAATGAGTGCCGAACGCAGGGCGACCGCGAACTCGCCATCGCCATGTGCGTCAACCCAACCGAAGGGGCCAGCGTACCAGCCGCGATCGAGCTGTTCGTTTTCCCGTATCTCTTGTAGCGCTTTATCACAGGGAAAACCCCCAACCGCCGGTGTCGGATGTAGACTCTGTATAGCGTCAAGAATACTATATCCCGCCAGTAGCTCGCCCACAATGGGCGTTTCCAGATGTTGAATATTTTTGAGCCGTAGCAGTTCTGGGGCATCAGCGATCCATACCCGGCTACAGAAACGAGCAAGGGCATCGTGTATCGTGGCAACGACGATTTCATGCTCATTTTTATTCTTTGCACTCAGTAATAGTTCTGCGCCTAAGTGATCGTCTTCCTCTTGCGTCTTGCCGCGTGGAGCCGATCCCGCCAGTGCCATCGTGCGTAACTGACCATGATGGGCGGAGAGCAGACGCTCAGGCGTTGCGCCTACAAAGTAGTGCATGCCACGTTGCAGGGCAAAGACGTGCGCATTTGGATATATTACGCGCAAATATTGTAATGTTGTATTAGCGTCAAATGCATGATCTACATTGATCGCTTCAACGCTACGGGCTAAGACAACCTTCTGGTAGGCATCACTTTTAATCTGCTTGACAACCATGGCAACCAGGTCTTTCCATGCACTAGCTGGTGATATATCGCGCAGGAGGAGCTTGCTGGTGGTCTGCTCGCGTTCTGGCAGTGGTGTGTTGGCTACGAGCGTCGAGATGTGCTGGAGACGATCAAGGATGGCATCTGCGCATTGTTCAATATCGTCTGTTGGTGTGATCTCCTGACTAATGATCAACATGGCATGTTCATGTTGGATATGAAAGAGCAAGTGCGGCAGTATGAGCAGGCCATCGGGAAAATTAGCCCACAAGCTCGTACGTGGACGTAAGGGATCAAAAGCAAAACCACCAAGCAGGATAGGGCCGGGAGTCTGTATGGCATCTGCCGGTCCTTTGACCACCTCCTGCTGAAGCGTACGCCACGCGGTAGCGATTGAAACGAAGCTGTCGGCTCCCATAGCCTGGATGGTGGTGGCCGTTCCTACTCCGACCAGCGCTCTCTGTTCTGCTGGATATTCCCAGAAGAGGCGCTCTCCCATAGCGGCGTGCTCAAATGCGCGAAAGAGCCGTAGCGGGTCGCACGTCGCTACAGGTTGGGTAAAACTAACAAGGGTCGTGGTCTGCTGTTGGCGTGCTTTCTTGGAAGCTTGACGGAGTGTGGCGAGCAATTGCTGACGATGGCAGTAAATAGACCATGCTGTATGAGCAATGCTGGTTTTGGGTATATTAGTAGAAAAAGTATCCATTTTCATCATCTAATATAATAGGAAATATTTTACATAAAAAAAGCACTTCTTCACCCATCAGTGCACAGACATGAATCTGTGCGACAGTCTGAGTTAATCGGAGTTGTGACAGCAGAAGCGCGAGCGCGGCGGCTGTGGGCAAGCCAGTAGCCGAATGTAGTGCCTCTAGTATTATAGCATAGCGCATCATGGCCATGCGAGAGGGTAGTATTTACTTAAATAGTAAGTAGGGAGAGGAGTACAAACGGGCATTACACTGACATGAAAGACCACTAGACGCAATAGTACTTGTGAGGGGACGGTTCCTTAGTAACTGCTCGCTTGCATCTCCTCTGCATTCACAATACGGGCAGATACAAGTGATAATGTTTGATAAAGGGCCACCCATACCCCCCACTCCCCGCAGGGCACCCATAAAGGATGGGGGGTGGGGGTATGCATTGGGCCTACCTCGCTGCCATCTTCAGGCTATCGGCAATGACTTGCTGGTAGATCTCCAAGTAGCGTTCAGCCATGCTGCGCGCAGAAAAATTTTGGATAACATGGTTGCGCGTAGCAACACGATCAAGTTCGTCGATGTGTGCGATAGCCTCAACCATCTCATCTAGGTTCTGTACCAGGAAACCCGTCTGGCCATGGACAACAATTTCTGGTACCGCGCCGCGTGCAAAAGTGATGACTGGACAGCCAAGTGCCATTGCCTCGATCATCACCATGCCAAAGGGTTCTTCCCATTCTATAGGATTCAACAAACCACGTGCCTGACTGAGCAAATTAATTTTTTGCTGAGCGTTGACTGGTCCCACGTAGCGTATCTGTATACCATCGCAGTAAGCTCTCACCTCTTGCTGAAAGTAGTGCTGCATCTCTTTGGTCGAACGATCCATGCTACCGGCCAGTAGCAGAGGAACACCAGCACGACGCGCCGCTTGAATGGCTCGGTGTGCACCTTTTTCGGGCACGAAGCGTCCCATCCACATGAAGAAATTGCCACGTGGCTTCCCAGTGGGTTGGTACTTGCGTAGCGATATACCATTATGATTGCTACCAAGGGAACATCGGGTGCCCAGTCCATATAGTAGCGATCTGCATTACCTATCCAGTTGCCTGACATTCTATCAAACGGGAAATTGCTGTGTAGCGTGGCAACATGTGGAGTCCGTAGTGTTGAGAGTAGCGGAAAGAGAAACAGGTCGGATGTCACCGAGAGGTGAGCGTGTACAATGTCATACCGTTGCGTCTTACAGTGCTCAATGGCCTTATGCAGATGGTAGTACGGTTGGAGATGTTCACGCCAGGGGACTCCTTCTTCAGTTAAAGCGCGTGGTATGAATGAAACCAGCCGTGCAGATGTTTTTGCATCCCCTGTCGCATACAATGTTACATCATGATCATGTGCTCGCAACTCTTGTATAAGGTCATAAAGCACATTTTCTGTACCACCATAACTTTTTGGCGGTATAGTAATCCAGGGCGGTGCTATTTGTGCAATGCGCATTTGCCTAAACCTTCTTTGTTCATTAATGTACTGCTCATAGACAGTTTCATTTATAACACGTTTGTCGGAACAAAAAGGTAAAGATCGTTTTCTTCTGCCACCTCCGGCGGCAGAAGAAAAGGGGTATTTGGGGACACCCCAAGCCCCGCCAGGGGAGCTGCCGCCCCCTGGACCCCCGCTAAAGTCCGCGCCTATGGGGGACACCCCACACCCTGCCAGGGTCGCTTCGCCCCCTGGACCCCCGCTAAAGTCCGCGCCTATGGGGGACACCCCACACCCTGCCAGGGTCGCTTCGCCCCCTGGACCCCCGCTTAACGCGCATGCCTATGGGCGGTGCCCCTGAGAGAGGCTGGGGTTTATTCCCATTTGAGCCAGAGCAGAGCATCGTACAATTGTATCTGCCAGACGCGCCAGGAGTGCGCTCCATTTTGTACATCTGATTTATAAGGAATATGGAGGGTGGTGAGTTCTTCTATGAATTGTTTGGCGTAATTGTAATAGGGCTGATCGGTGGTAGCTGCCCCGATATAGAAATGCAGCTGCCATGCTGGTGACTCATGGGCGAGCACATCTGCGGGACTGTTCTGTGCCATATAAGCGGCATCCTTGCCCCAGATAGCCCCTTCGGCACGATAGTAACCACCAAGCGATATCACCGTACCGAAAACATCTGGATGGTGGATGGCGATATTTGCCGCGCCAAAACCACCCATGGAAAGCCCCCCAATGGCGCGATGAGCTGCATCAGGAATTGTGCGGTAGTGCTCATCAACGTACTTAACGAGGTCTATCGCTAGATATGTTTCCATCAATTGTTGCTGATCAAAACTGTTCCCCCATTCACTCGTTGCACCAGGTCGTCCATTGCCATCGGGCGAGACGATAATTAGCTCTGGTATCTGCCCGGTATTGATTAGCGTATTGGCTGACTCATCAGCTTTGCCGCCTGTAAACCAGTCACGTATGCCTCCGGGAGAACCATGCAGCAGGTAAAGCACTGGATAACGTATCTCATGCCCTTCTGCCCTGAGATACGATGGAGGGAGGTAAACCATAAATGCTTTCTTCTGGTTCTTGAGCGCGGGACTTATCAGATTATCCTGTATTATCGTACCAAGCAGGAATTGCCCGTTTTTACGGGCTGTAAGTTTGGGTGCAGTATGAACTCCGACATCAGGCGAAAAGAGGAAGAGCGGGCCAGATTGGCCTACTAATGCTAGCAAAACTAGCAAGAGCATTGCTCCTGACCAGTTGATGAAAGTTGCACGCGTGAGTATGTTTGGTTTCGTCTCTATGTGCCCTTGCTCCTGCGGTTTTGCTGTACTCTGTTCTTTGCGCAAACGCCGTCGGATCAGTTGTGCTAATTGATAAAAGGGGTCGAGTAAGCATTCTCCTAATGCAACACCAATTGCCGCGCCGCAGAACGCGCTGACCAGCGCTAGCGAGAGTATGACAATCACCGCATGTACTAATGCCGCGCCGTCAAGTGGTTCCAGATGTCTACCTGGATCATAGACTGGTTGGAGTTCAAAGCGTAGAAAGCTATAAAGATACCTTATGCAGAAAAGTATACTGGCTCCAATCATTGCACCCAGCTTACTTCTACCCAGAGCACTGGCGATCAGTGTAGTTCCCAGGATGATAATAAGTGCAGCAATGAGCTGTGAGCGTTGCAGATCAAGACCAATATTGACAATAATGCCTGTGAGCTGGCCAAAGAATGTTTTGCGAAAAAGGATGATACCGCTGATCAAGGCAACCAGTAAAGAGATGATCATAGGGATAAGAGGCTGTAGCCGCCTCACGTTCAGGCGCTCTATATAAGTTGATAGTTTTGCGTTCATAATGTGAGTCGCTCTTTAATCATCTAGTTTCTACGACAGAATTGTGATGCTTGCGTGGCATGCAGACCTCCAACTAGAATAATATACGTCAAATGAGGCACTGTCATCTCTCTTAATTTCGGAAGAATTTGGGGGATGGTGAGAAGAAGCAAAAAACAGATAGCGAGCTGTTCCCCTTGCTACCTGTTTTTTGCTTAGCTATTCTATAACTAGTAGAGACCTACAACATCGCCGCAAGCAATGGAATCATAACCCGGCTGTGTTTTTAAGTCCTGCATGGTAGCGCCAAAATGAACATTGATGTATAAAGGTCGTTTGTCGCTGAGACTTGTTAGCGAAGTGAGGGGAATCTCCGTGGTTGAATGGCCAATGCCAGAGGCATCAGCGACGATTGGTTTGAGCGTAAATGCTATTTTGCCCTGCTTGTGGCAATTGCCATCGTGAATATGGGCCATATGGGTGCTGTTGGCAACGAGGCCGTTAAGTGTGATGTTTACTGTGAGTGCCGTTGCTGAGAGTGTGAGCTGAGCCGTGCCGGATGCCGATTGGTTAGGCTCTGGTGTACCAGCCATTGTTACAGTCACTGACTGATCGGTGGTGGTTGCAGCCTTCGGGTTGCTAATGTCGCCGCAAGTGATGCCCATCATTTGCTCCGGTGTGGTCATCTCTGGACCATTGTGCACATTGATATACCAACCGTTGGCAGGAATACCGTTGGCGACATCTTTAATGACGGTAGTCACGCTAGCATTGCCATCGGCGTCTGCAACTACATTATCTAGCGTATAAACGGTAGCGCCTGGCTTGCTACAACTGCCGGAGTGGATATGGGCAGGGTGTGTAGTCTTGACTTGTAGCCCGTGTAGGGCGAGTGTAACGGATAATTCATGGCTTTGAGCATTCCACTTCAAGTCGGCGTTACCGGATGGATCATGTTTGAGCTGGATTGTCACCTGTTTGGGCTCTGTCGAACCGCCAGTAGGGGTGGTGGGAGGCGAGGTGTCTTGTCCACAAGCCGCCAGAAAACAGAGACCAAATAGTAGATGTGCAAAAGAAATGATAAATTTCTTCTGTAAAAGGGTTTTCATACCGGAAAATCTCCTCCTAAGCTTTGCCTGGTAAACGAGGCAAAGAGGCATTTTTGGTGTATCTCTCAGCGCATCGTTCTGGAGATACTAAGGTTCTATAAATTATTATCGTAGGGTGTTCAGATACGGTACATAGTATAGTTTATGCTGCTTTTAGTGCATCTTACATGTAGCTGAGCCTATTATAGCACAAAAGGAGACGTGGATCAAGAAAATAACCTGATTCAAGTCTCCTTTTGTTTATGTGCTAAATTGTTGTTTTGCTAAAAGGCAGATGTTAGTCTAAGTTATGGGTGCAAGATATAGTAAAGCGGTGCCAGTACCAGCGTAATGGTGCTCAGCAGCTTAATCAGTACGTGCAGAGAAGGACCGGCAGTGTCCTTAAAGGGATCGCCAACGGTATCACCGATAACACTCGCTTTATGCGCTTCACTTTTCTTACCCAGGACAATGCCCGTAGGATCATTGCGATCAACAACCTCGCCCTTCACATTCACGCGCAAGAAGCCCGCCTCGATATATTTCTTCGCATTGTCCCAGGCACCGCCTCCATTATTCAGGAAGAGGGCGACGACGATGCCACCCATCGTACTCACCATAAGCATGCCAGCTGCGGCCTGTGGTCCCAACACGAGACCTACGACAATAGGCGTAAACACTGCAACTGCTCCAGGTAGGATCATTGCGCGTAGCGCGCCATTTGTGCTAATATCTACACAGCGAGCGTAGTCGGGATCAACGCGTTCATCTGGATTCTCAGCCATAATGTTGGGCTGCTCTTTAAACTGGCGGCGTACCTCTTCAATCATACGTTGCGCGGCGGCACCTACAGCGCGGATCGACAGCGAACAGAAGAAGAAGATTAGTGTAATGCCAATCAACGCGGCAATAAAGATCGAGAGGTTGGCCAGATCGACACGATACACGGCGGGATTATGTTTAAAGCTATAGAGCACATCCAGGTAGGCGCTAAAGAGCAGGAAGGCGGCCAGTGCGGCGGAACCCAGGCCGTAGCCCTTCGTCAATGCCTTGGTGGTATTACCCACGCTATCAAGCGCGTCGGTAACTTCGCGGGCAGCCTCGGATTGACCGCCCATTTCGCTGATACCGCCAGCGTTATCGGTAATGGGTCCGAAGGTATCCATCGCCAGGATGTAGGCGCAACTCATGAGCATACCAACGGTGGCAACTGCGGTGCCGAAGATGCCGCTGACATTGATCACGCCCAACCTTTGCAGGTCCAGGGGGATCTGTACTTGACTACCAAGGAAGTAGGAGAGGCCCAGTGCAGCACTGATGGCGAGTACTGGCATGACGACGCACTCAAAGCCGATCGTGACGCCGCTAAGGATCGTGGTGGCTGGACCCGTCAACGTTGACGCAGCAATTTCACGTACCGGACGCCATGTGCCAGCAGTATAGTACTGGGTAATGAACACAAAGGCAATGCTGAGCAGAATACCCACGCAGCCAGCCAAGCCATACCAGACCCAGGCCGGGAGGCCATGGTTCGCCACCGTATTGCTGCCAATCAGCAGATAGCTGCCCAGGAACATGCCAATCACAGAGATGGCGCAAGTAATATAGTAGCCGTTATTTAATTGATTCAGCGCAATCTGGCTAGGATCACGATCACCAGCTTGCCCTGGCTCAAGCACGCCGGAAGGGTGAATGAAGAGCACACCAATGGCCGAGGCAATGATACCGAATGCCCCTAGTACCAGCGGGAATAGCATCCAGCCGATATTATGCGTGGCCTGGAAAAGGGTAGCACCCAGGATCATCGTCCCAATATTTTCCGCAGCGGTAGACTCAAAGAGATCGGCACCACGGCCAGCGCAGTCACCAACATTATCGCCAACGAGGTCAGCAATTACGGCTGGATTGCGTGGATCGTCTTCGGGAATACTCGCCTCCACTTTCCCCACCAGATCGGCTCCGACATCGGCGGCCTTGGTGTAGATGCCACCACCGAGTTGGGCGAAGAGGGCGACGAAGCTCGCGCCAAAACCGAAGCCAACAATAAGCGAGGGGGCCAGTTCTGGATGGGGGGAGAAACCATCGAAGAGCATAAAGAGTGTCGAGACGCCAAGTAGCGAAAGAGCCACCACCAGAAAGCCAGAGACAGCTCCTCCGCGCAAAGACACCACCAGGGCTTCACCCAGACTACGCCGCGCCGCGCTGGCAGTACGGCTATTGGATTGTACCGCGACATACATACCAATATAGCCAGAGATACCAGAGCAGGATGCACCTACCAGAAAGGCTACAGCTGTATGCCAGGCGAGATTAATTTTGTCTGCTTGAGAACCCTGTCCCAAGAACGCAAGGGCCGCAGCAACGAGAATCGAAGCCACCAGAGCGAGTAGGGCGATGGTGCGGTATTGGCGATTGAGAAAGGCCGTAGCACCTGCAAAAATGGCATTCGCTATCTTCTGCATACCGGGCGTTCCCTTGTCTCTACGGAGTACATAAAAAACGAGATAGGCTGCAAACAGCACAGCAAGAAGGCTCACCCCGATGGGAACCCAAATGTAATTGACCATGTAAAACGTTCCTCCATATAGAAAATTGGCACTTTTTGACAGTAATTGCCAAAGAGAGGCCCCTGGGCGTCTTTGAAGATGGCTATCAGGTCTGTGAAATGGTGCCTTGTCAAGGCGATAATCAGTACAATATACAGGAGAACATCATTATTATTTATCATATTTCTTGATACTCGTCAAGCCTTTTTCTATGCAAGAAAGATGCATAAAAAACTTTTATAGGAGATTAGCTAAGATTTTCATGTTTTTTTCGACTACTGACCTTCCTTTCCAAAAAAGTTTTTTTGCTCCTATAAAGTCCACTGTAACACTCGGCTTGATAAGTGGTCTACGCTGACACATCACAAGAACTTCACAGTTATTCCTACTATTTCCAAAAGTAAAACGCCTCAAGTATCGCTATGATATGCTTGAGGTGCTTCTCTCCCGTATAGAAGGTCGTCGATGAAGCCAACTTCTCGACGTTACAATCTAGCCTCTGCCAATTCATCTTTGATAGATCAATATTATCATAGATGGCAAATTTTTGTGCAATGCTGTGCGCTTATTTGCAGAGGGATTGGGGGTCCAGGGGGCGGCAGCCCCCCTGGCGGGGTTTGGGGTGTCCCCAAATGCTCCCATTCCCCAAAGGGTTTTGGGCTTCTGCACTAGCGACCACTTATCACGCACTTTCCTGATGAGACGTTTGAGTAACAATTCTGTCGATGTCTCACTGGACGTATTGAGCAATTCCGCTGGTATGTCTGTTGCGAGCACCAAGAGTAAGATATTTATTTCTTTATCGTAGCCATGACAATAATCAAGCAACAAACCTTTGCAGCGTTGCTTCTCCTCACAGACTTTTCTGCCATGTTTTGTAATCATTTCAGAGAGTTTCTGACAAGGCTCCTCCCTTAACATATTGCTCCTAAACGTTATCAGTAAGCTCACATTGGCTGGACAAAATCTGTGTTGTATTGTAGCATATACATAACGCGGATGTATATATTGAGTATTATTTATATAATAATTCACGACTATGAAAGAATATTGCTTAGCCCAAAAATATTTTGAGAAAGCCCCTGGCTCTATTTACAATGTTTTGTACCTTACGCTTGACAATTATATGAATTTGGGCTAGTCTATTTATTGTAAACTTTCAGTGAGACGCTAGTAATTTCTCTGATAACACCACAATTGGATAAAAACGAGATAAAGATGTAAAAAGTGTAAGGAGGAACATAGCATGACGTTACTTGGTGGTTCAATGTCCGGTCGTCCTCTGCATTTTATCTGGATTGCGGACTGTTCTGGCTCCATGTCGGGCGACAAAATTCAATCATTGAATACTGCCATTCGTGAAGCAATTCCAGAGATGCGTAAGGTTGCTCTGGCTAATCCACACGCCACTGCTTGTGGAGAGCCGTATTGCCGAGAATAAGCTGCACAACGTCGCTATCAGCGATGGCAGCAATCCGATCATGCAGCGCTGTACCATTCAGGATTGGATACTGTAGGGGTTCACATCAGCGGAGGCGCGGCGGGCAGGATTGAAGGTTGCGAAATCATCGATAATCAAGGGGTTGGGCTGTTGATCGTGCAAGAAAGCAATCCTAAGTCGAAGGCGGATCATACCGTAGCCTAACCTATGGCAAGAAGTCAGCAACCACTTCTTGTGAGACGGGTAGTCGTATAGTGTATGTTCAAGAAGATTTGGTCTTGTCTTGAGCGAGTATATCGTCCTCATATTCCGAAAAAGTGTGGTGAAGCATGTTAGCAGAATCGGCACGCGGCGTACTGATTTTCTTCTCTTACGCGCAGCAAGATAGAATACTCAGAGATAGGCTTGAGGCTCATCTCAGCGACCTCAAGTATCGTGGACTCATCTCCAGCTGGCATGACCAGCAGATTCAGGCTGGCGAGCAGCGAGCGAAGCAGATCGCTATCAACTTGTACAAAGCCAATATCATCTTGCTGCTCATTAGCCCCTCTTTTATGGCATCAGACTATTGCTATAGTACAGAAATGCAGCGTGCTATAGAGCGTCATACGCTTCAGGACGCTGATGTCATTCCGATTTTGCTACGTCCAGTTCTGTTTACGGGTGCACCTTTTGCCAAATTGACAGCGTTGCCCTCAAATGGAAAACCTGTTGCAAGCTGGCGCGACCGCGACAGTGCATTTGTGAACATTGCTTATGGCATTGAAAGAGTAGCGCTAAAATATGTCCAGTCTCAATCTACCTTTAGAGGTACAGATAGAGGTACACAGGAGCTATTAACAGATCCCGCGCTACTTCCCCTTGAGGAAACTGCACTGAAGAACAAGTATTATCAAGAGATGTTAGAGGTGTATAAGTTGGTGCTATGGCGTAGTCCTTTCGATGGTACGGCACTGCGGGGTAAAGGGAATGCATTGTACGAACTGGCACTCTATGAGGAGGCGCGCAAGACATTCCTGGATGCAATTCAGTATGCGCCAACCGCAGCTGCTTATACTGGGCTTGGCAATACCTGTACTGTATTGCAGCTCCATAACGAGGCCGTTGCCGCTTTTAAGCAAGCGCAGGCGCTCGATCCTGCATTCACTTTGCCGTTCCATAATCTCATACAATCGCTGCTGGCACTAGGCAGAACGCAGGAGGTTGAGTTAGTACGTCAGAGAATTAAGGCGCTTGGCTATGAAGAAGAAGATGTGTGATATGGTTTCTGATTATTAAGTTGTGCTACTGCCAATACATTTTATGGCTAATTTGGGGCTGAAGGGGCAGAAGAGGTGGCTCTGTATAAGCTCCAGGCAGATACAGAGCGAGAGTATTGGAGCTATTATGAGTGGCGGACTGCAAGGCCAAAGCGGATTGCATTTTGCAAACGTTCTTTGACACGATCGACACCCATGAGGGAAATGAGTTCGTAGAGATCTGGCGTTGTACGTCTTTTAGTCAGGGCGATACGCATGACCATCATTAAATCGCCAAATTGGCCTTCGTACTGGTCCGGCTGCTTCTTATAGGTCTTTGTATTGCGGGCAAAGCCAATGCTTTCGCCAAACTGACGAAGATATTCAAGCCAGGACTCTTTATCCTGCAAGTGCTCAAGCGATTGTATACACCCGTTGAGAATTGCACTCAGCTTGTCGGCTGACAGTGGTGGCATATCGTCTTCTGCTAAGACAAGCTCCTCGAATAAGCTATCGAAGAAGTAGTTATAAAGAGCTTCTACCTGTGACCAATGGGCAAGATCCTTGCGTGGCTTCTGGCCGCTACGTTCAATCCCAAACATGCCAACGCTATAGGATTTGTCTGAGCGCAACAACTGCACAAGCCCTGGCTGATAGTGTTCAGCCCAAGCCACTACGCACTCATAGACCTCTGCGGCAGACATGCGCGCAATGAAATTTCTACTTACGTCATTCAGTTTCTGAAGATCAAAAAGTGCATTACTTACACCCATTTGTTCTGTGCGCAATTTGAACTCCGTTAGAGGTGCAAAAGGGTGTGCTACGCGCCACTCTTCAAAATCTGAGTTGGCAAAATTGAGTAAATATTCGAGGAGTGCTTGTACTGGATAACCATGCTCACTATAAAATGTCACAGCCGCTTCAGGGTCCTTGCGTTTACTCAGCTTACGGCGTGACGAGCCTTCTTGCTTGGCAATGGGTGCTACATGACCAAAGTGTGGCACTGGCTGATTGAGAAGCTGGAAAAGCTGGACATGAAGTGGGAGCGAAGCCATCCACTCATCACCGCGAATGACCAAATTTGTATGCATGAGCGAGTCGTCCACGGCATGGGCGAAATGATAGGTGGGTAAGTGATCTGATTTCAGCAGTACAACATCCTGATCATTTGCTGGCATCTGTAATTCGCCGCGAATAACATCAATAATGTTGATTTTGTCATGCGAGGGATCAGGTGCTCTTAGGCGGATGACGAAACTAGCGCCGTGCGCAAGATGTGTTTCGATCTCTTGCTTTGTGATGTTGCGATGCTTAGCCCAATGGCCATAGTAGCCCGGTTTGACTTTATCTGCTTCCTGCTGCTGACGCATCTTTTGTAAGTCGTCTTCTGAACAGAAGCAGGGATAGGCAAGCCCGCGCGCTACTAAATCTTTTGCGAATGTTTCATAGATATGAACACGTTGGCTCTGGATATAAGGCCCATACTGACCTTGCTCAACAGGCGTCGGGTTAGCCTGTACGATGCCCTCATCCGGCATTAAATCTAATGCGCTGAGACTCTCCACGATGCCTGCTATACCATTAGGGACTTCTCGTTTCTTATCGGTGTCTTCTATACGGAGGAAAAAGATACCCCCTGATTGATGACAAAGTGTTCGTGCTATGAATGCTGCGTAGATACCACCAATATGCATGAAGCCTGTAGGGCTAGGGGCGAAACGAGATACCCAGGAGCCTGCGGGTAAAACGCGTGGTGGGTAACGCTTGTTTATATCAATTGGTGTAGCTGTCACATTGGGAAAGAGAAGGTCTGCAATATATGATGACTGCGACATAAAATGTACCTCCTAATCTATCATCGACCTGTCGTCGCTATTATAGCATACCTTTGTTTTTTGCACAATCGGACTTTTTGAGGTTTTGAGAGGGTGCGCCTCAATTTATTGTGCCTATCTAAACATGTTTATTGCGGTAAAAACGCGATAGAGCAAAAGACGGGCTGCTTCAAGTCTGGCATTCATACCCCATAATTTGTTGGCACGCTCAATCCCAGCAACTGCAAAATCATGCTGCTTTTCTCAGCTGCATCTTGCAGATATGCCGGAAGAAGTGCCTGAGCCATGTCCAGAGGATCCACAGTGAAAGCAAGTGCTGCTGTGGCTTTTTAACTTTCCTCAAACTCGCAAGTCTCAAAATGTAGTGTATTGCCGTTTTCCTTGATAGTGCGCACAACTTTCTCCGGTAATCCGTTGGGCAGTTCAGCTTCGATCTCAAGGGTCACTTTGACTTTGACGCCACTCAAGCTGGTCAAGTGTTTGACCACTTCGTCCATGACACGTCCAGCTTCGGTTCCCATTATGCGTTCGTTGATCTGGACTGAGGCGTAGAAACGATGGAGCTTGGAGGTGCTCTGCTCCACAGGTTTCTCGGTCATTGGTAATGTTGGCTGGTATGTAGGTGTGGGTGGAGTCGGCCCTGCTTGTGTGGCTGTCAAAGGGAATGGCGATCTGTGTTCACTCAGCAGTGGCGAGGGACTAGCTGTAAGGGAGGGCTGAGCAGGTCTTGCAGCTTCTGCTTGTGCCAGTGCTGCCAGGCGTTTTGTCTCGCGTTCCCTGGCCTCCGCCTCAAGTTGGGCTGCTGCAACCGTTGGCTTGACCAATACGGATTGCCCATCGACGATAACATTCACTGCCTGTCCCGCTACAAGTTGCAGATAGCGCTGCTTGGCTTCATCCCACCCTGCGGCATAGGCAAATGTCTCTTTCTCCCACTGTACCGCTTGCACGCCGTCGCGGATGGCGTCAAGCAAGACGGTTTTATTTTTTAAACGTGGCAAGTAAATGTACTTGGCAAAGTGTTCGCTGAGTTCTTTAATGGAGATGCGATCACCACGCCAGAGTGGGATGCGGTCAAGTTCGATACGCAGACGTACACCAGAGAGTTGAGGGATGAGCAACTCTTCTGTTCGTAAGAAACTACTGGCATTTCCCGCAAGCAAGCCTGTTCCTGCACGAGGGAGCAATTTATATTCGCCCAGTTTATCAGATTTTGTACGTGGGTCTGCTTGTTCTGGCACGAGTAACCAGTAATATGTCTCAGGAATCAATGCTACGATGCGTTCCCTGGCATCCTTACTGCGCTCTTTGGCTTGATTCCATTGGAAGGCATCAAGATTTAAGGTTTCATGTTCACGCTCAATCGATTCCCATGCCAGTGCCAGACGCATGGCCTTTTGCAGATCCTCTATGCGTGTGCGATCTGCCGCCAGGAAGATCAATGTGTTGCCATAGTTGCGTGGAGAATTACCCCGTAGTGCGAGCATTTTTCTGGCCTCGTCCATTGCGCTGGAATGGGGGTCTTTGCGTGCATGTGCATGTTGCGGCTTGAGAATAATCAGGCGTACGGCAGTATCTTCGTCCGCAACGTCTGCACCACTCTCTGGACAGACATGAAGACGCGAGAAATCCCCCTTACTGTCCTGCTCAACCTTCAGTGCCTTTTTGATCTCTTCATAGATCGTGTCCCCATCGTATTGCGAGGCACGGTCCTGGGCTAAGCGTGCCACACTCGGCTGTGTCCCATACCAGTAACGACGATCACTTTGATAGAGAAACGTGGCCTGATCGGCGAGTCGGCGGAGGGCATCTCCAAAGGTTCCTACACTCTCACCGGGTTGTACGCAGCCAAGTTTGATGTTTTTGTCCTGAATGCCCTTATTCGGACTTTGTAACGTTGGGGCTGAACCAAAGAAAATGGTGCGCGCAATGCGACGTGTGGCTGAGTAACGACCAAAGTTGGGATGTTCACTATCAATGCGTTTGGGCAGTGCCTGACTGCCATCAACGTCCTTCTCGATGATTGGTACCCAGTTATCGGCTAAATAATCGGTAAAGACGGATTGTACAAAGGTCGTGTCAATAGGCACACTAGCGGGCATGATCAAGGGGCTTTTATCCTGCTGTGTCCAGAGTTCATGTACGACGGCGGCCATCAAGCGCAGCACTCCACGTGTCCGTTGAAATTTTTCGATGCTTGACCAATCGTTGAAGAGATGATCAAACAATTCAGGATGGATCGGGTAGGCGGACCTGAGACGCCGTTCGTAGTCAGCTTCGCTACACTCATCTGGAAACTCTTGGCGTTGTGAGCGGTAAAACTCCGAGAATGCCCTCGCCACAGCATCACGAGCTGCAAAGTTAGTGATCGGTTCAAAGAGTCGTCGCCGTACAATCTCAAAGCCTTCGTCGCGGTCAGCTGGTCGCCAGGGAGACTCCATACGCCCAAAGATCTGCTTTAAACGGATCAGAGCCTCCTGTCCACCTTCACCACCACTTTCGCTTTCTGATGCTGGAAGTGTTGCGACAACAAGCGTCCGTGGGGACGCTTTGGCGGCTTCCGTCAATGCCTGGGCAAAGCTAAGGTTAGCATCAAATGAACCACCTGGCAGGTTCGCTTTGCCATACAACTGGCGCACAAAGACAATCCATTCGTCAATGAGTATCAATGTTGGACCACAGGCTGCGAAGAGTGCTCGTAATGTCTCTGAACTGGGACTGATGCCTTGTTGATCGGCCTCGGCCACCATCGCGTAGCCTTTTTCCTGCATCAGTTGCCATGCAAGCTCGCCCCATA
>VBJK01000564.1:0-1626 GCA_005879655.1 Chloroflexota bacterium
AAAAAGTTCCTGATATCCGGCTGGGGCGTGCCAGTGTAATCTGCTAGCAGAGAGGAGAGTAAGAGCGTTCTCGATGTTGTCAATCCTTACATTGCAGGCAATCCCGTCACTGGTACGGCGATGTTCTTTGGCCGTGAAGATGTCTTCCAATTTATTCGTCAGGCGCTGATAGGACAATATCGAGATAATGTAATCGTGCTCTACGGGCAACGGCGTAGTGGAAAAACCTCTGTGCTCTATCAGATGCGTACGTACCTACATGAACGCTACCTGTGTGTTTTTATGGATATGCACGGCTTTGCCCTTGAGGGGCTGAAGGGTCTTCTCTGGGAAATGGCAAACCATATTCTGCGTACACTGCGTCGTGATTATCAGTTACAACTCCCGCCACTTGAGCGGAGTATGTTTTTTGCCGATCCACGTAGCTATTTTGAGAACGAATTTCTCCATCAGCTCAAAGCCTCACTTGAGGGGCGACATATCCTCTTGATGCTCGATGAAGTCGTTTATCTACAGGAGCAGGTGCAAGCAGGTAAATTAGAACACGAGGTCTTTGAATATGTACGCTATCTCATGCAACACTATGAGTGGTTGAACTTCTTATTCTCCCTCGGTAGCGGCTTGGAAGAGCTAGAGAAAGAATATGCCTATCTCTTCAATGTTGGACTCTATAAGAAGATCTCATTTCTGGATAAGGACTCAACCTATGCTCTGATTACTCAACCTGTGACGGAGTACTATCGGGTAGAGCCTGCTGCTCTGGCACATATCTACGACATCACGCGTGGTCATCCCTATTTCACGCAGTTGCTCTGCCATAGTCTGTTTAGCCTCTGGCAGCGTCAGCAAGTTGCCAGCATCAATGTAGAAGCAGTCAATGAAGTACTCAACGAAGCAGTAGAACATGGTTCCGCAGTGCTGAAGTATGCATGGGAAGAACTGACTGTGGGAGAGAAAGCTGTCGTTGCTGGCATGGCCGCTGCAATGGGCAAAAACAGAACTGAAGTCTCTCTCAATGACATTCAGCGGGTCTGGCAACGTAGTAATATCTATTTCCCTGATCGAGAGATCACAAAGGCTCTGCGCAGTCTGCTGGCACGTGATGTCATTGTTGGGCACGAGAAGTTTGCTTTTGCAGTGGATCTGCAACGTTTGTGGATACAGAGATACAGATGTATAGAATGGACAAAAGAAGAGATTGCCGATCTCGCGCTGCAAGAACACAGAGTGATACGGCTCCCACTGCCTACACATTTTCCCCTTACGAGGCTCTTCATCATTGCGATAGTGGTCTTGCTCATAGGGGGCGGTAGTGGCCTTCTTTATGTAAACTCATACTTACCAAATGTAGAACATGCTAGCGCGACTGCCACGGCCTACGCTATCAATACAAGGACAAGCAAGTCCAACGCAGCTGCCACTGCCACTGTTGTTCTCTCCGACACGGTGGCGGCATTGCATCCCCTTTACCCATCTCAAGGTGCACAGTTAGTACTCGATGATCCTTTGCGTGATAATAGCCGGGGGGCGAATTGGGATGAAAACGGGAATTGCCAGTTTCCTGGAGACGGCTATCGTGTAGCCACGGCGGTGCAGGCATTTACCTTCTGGTGTGTTGCAAATGCA
>VBJK01000564.1:1701-3352 GCA_005879655.1 Chloroflexota bacterium
TGACTTTGAAATTAATCAAAATGGTGCATTTCAATTTCTCATCTATACTTCATCAGAAAATAATGTGATAGGAGAGTCAGGTCAAATTCCTGGGTTCCATCAAGGTGACAATCAGTCTAACCTGATTGCGGTAATGGCAAAAGGGGATCGCATCACCTTTTTTGCCAATTATCACTATATTACGGCAGTAACATACTATAGTTTCAGTCAAGGCCAGATAGGACTTCTCGCTTCAGAGGACAAAAAACCGACCCAAGTTTCATTTACTGATCTAAAAGTGTGGAAGCTATAAATCATTGTTTTATAGCTTCATAATAATATTTATATGAAGTATTGTAAGATAATAAAATAGATATTGTTCACTTCGACTTAAGAAGGAGGATGCAGGCATGAGCCAAGCTACAACCCTAAAAAGCGCCAGCTGCGAGACGAAACGTTGCCAATCCTACATTGGAGTCTCCCAAGCACTGAGATCTACCATTATTGCTTTTAGTACACGGATTGTTAGTCCCTTGGTTATGCTAGCCCTCATTGCTTCAACCCTCTTCATTGCTACCTCGTGTGGCAATAACTCATCAACGCAGATGGCCCCTACCCGTATTGCTACAACTGCTACCCCAATCATTCCCAATTCATATACACCTCAACAGCAGGGAACACTGGTACTCAATGATCCATTAAAGGACAACAGCCGTGGCTATAAATGGGATGACAACTGTCTATTTGCCAAAGACGGCTATCATATTTCATCAGAGGTAGATATGTACAGCCGCTTTTGTGTTGCATATGGACCGCAATTCAAGAACTTTGCTTTTGAAGTGCAAATGACCATTCTCAAGGGAGATGCCGGGGGGCTATTTTTACGTGGAGATGCAGATAACTCGAAGTTCTATCACTTACGCATTGATCAGACAGGAGCTTTTCTGTTTATTATATTTACCGGACACACGAGTTCTTCGGTATTAGCAGAAGGTACAACTTCAGCCTTCCATCAGGGTGCTGGTCAGCCTAATGTGCTTGCAGTAGTAGCACAGGGAGATCGCTTTACACTCTACGTTAACCATCAGCAAATAAAAAGCCTCACCAACGGGACATATAGTCAGGGTCAGATAGGTCTTGTTGCCACTGATACTAATAGCCCAGCGGAGGTAGTATTTACGAATGCAAGAGTGTGGAGCTATTAACAGACAGCCAGAAGCCACAGTATCTCGATCATAAACGGCCAGCAGATGCCTTTTCTTTTCATGCTCGTCTCCCTTCTTGAACAGTGGGATTGTGCATTTTTATCTCTTAGTCTTTCTGTACTGATCGATAGCCTTCTAGTTCATGTTGTAGGCTCTCTACCCGTCTGAGTAAGTGCAGAATTACCTCAATACCTTCCACATTGACGCCTAGATCGTGTTGTAGGCGATGAGCACGGCGGAGCTGTACAATATCCTCTGTGCTGTAGCGGCGCTCTCCGCCAACGTCCTCAATGCCTTGAATGACGCCAGCATCACAGAGTTGCTGTAATACCTGTACCTCTATCTGACATGCAGCGATCGTTTCCTGCTCAGTGTAGTAAGTCGTAGTGTGGCTGTGTTGAAGAATAATACGCACTGGCCCTTTGTCTGGCATGTAACGCCTCCCTCTGGTTAAGCTGTAGCACTTT
>VBJK01000272.1:0-5080 GCA_005879655.1 Chloroflexota bacterium
TTAGAATAGCACATATGCGCTACGAACATAAGAGATGGAGGTCAGCATTAGAGGCTTATAGAATGGCTACTCATTTTGACGCTACCAACGCCCAAACATTTATGGAAATAGGTCGCATCAGCTACATTCACTTGTCTGAATATCAGCAAGCACTTGATGCTTACACGAAAGCATTTGAGCTAGATCCTCATAATATTGAAGTTTACCAAAATACATGTGCTCTTCTCCTACAGTTGGAGCGTTTCGATGAGGCGCTAGAGACTTGCGAGCGTGCTATCTCACAAGGTCTGGATCATGCTCAATTCATGAGGTATAGGGGACAGATTCTCTATGAGTGCAAGCACTACCAGGAAGCTTGCGAAAGTTACCAAGCTGCATTACAGATTATGCCTAAGAATGCCTATCTGCACAAGGAGGAAGGGGATGTTTTCCGCAAAATAGGACAATTACACGATGCCCGTAACGCTTATGAACATGCCCTTGAAACTTATTCTTCAGCACAAATGCATGATCCATCTTTTCGAGATGAGATCAATCGAATTTTGAAGAAACTCAATCGAATGCTAAGAGATCTTTAACCATAAGAATAAGACGAGTAATTAGCTAAGGAGAAGAATAGTGTCACTGTGGCTCCTTAATTGCTTAATTGCATCTGTTTATCATATTGGAGGCTATGAATGAACTACCTAGTACGGAGAAGAAAGTGCAGAACTTGTACTGCTCACAATGAGGAAAAGGCCCTTATCTGTAGTAATTGTGGTGCTATGCTTACGAATAAGCCAGTAAGGCCCAACCTGCGTATTGATCTTCCTACTATTGCAATAGTAGGGTGTTTGATACTGATATTAGTAGTGGGCGTGGTGGGCGGCGTTGCAGTTTCTATTGGTTGGAGAGCATCTACAATAACCTTCACATTACCCGATGGTCTAGGAGTTTCCCAAATACCTAACAGCAAGCAATATATTGGTGTCAATGATGGTTCATTTTCTCCCTTTGATATCACTCAGGACGACCAAGGTAAGGCAAAGACCGATCAGGCAAATAAGCAAAAGGCCGCCGATGCATTGCGTAGTGGGGATCGACAGAAGGCTATTAACGCACTGACAGATGCAATAAACTACAATACTAGTGATGCAGAGGCAAAAATATATCAAGAGAATCTCAGGGTTACTTCTGGAGGACAGGATTACATTACGCTAGTTGCGGCAGTGGACTTCACCCCAGTTATTTCTTCTTCACAAAGCGCCCTACAAGGAGTCTACACCGCACAGAAAGAATTTAACGACAACAGTAAAGTGAAATTACGTCTCCTCATCGCAAACAGTGCTGGTGATGAAAAATACGCTGAAAAGATTGCTGAGCAAATTGTGCACATCGCAAAGAAAAAGCCTATTCTGGGTGTAGTGGGCTGGCAATTCTCTTCACACTGCCTCAATGCTGCGCCTATCTTAGCCGCTGCTGGCATTCCTCTCGTTGCCCAATCCGCTTCGACCGATGCACTCACAGGCTACGCTCGTCCCTACTTTTTCCGTGTTATGCCTCCTAATAAGGCACAAGCGCAAGTCATGGCTAAATTCGCTACTGCAAAAGCAATGAAATTGAGTACAGGGGAAATTGTGGGCTTGAACAAGCAGAAAGTCGTTGTCTTTTTTGATCCAGATACGAATTATAGTAAGAACATGGCTGAAGATTTCAGGACTGAGTTTCAAAATAATGGAGGAACTTACCTGGGTGGGGAGCATTTCACGAGCCAAAAGGTAAATGCACAAGATTTCTCTGAACTCATCGAGCATGCGCTTAAGGAGTACCCTGATGTAGACATATTCTACTTTGCTGGCGTTGTCAATACTGACGCTGAGGCGTTCCAGCAGGCATTGAAGAAGGAGATTCCCAAATTTACGAAGCTTGCTGACTTACCTATTGTTGGTGATGATGGTTCATATGTTGCCAAGTTCGATAGTAGCCATGGCCGATGGTACTTTACTGCCTATGCATATCCAGATGAATGGAAGAGTATTACGCAAGTTAATAATCGTATAGCAGCGCATGGCTTTTTTGATAACTATAAGAAAAACTTTGATCCCAATGGCACTCATCATGGCTACTATGGCTTTGACCGTCCTGATTCCAGAGCTATCCTTTCTTACGATGCTGCTACGGCGTTGTTACAAGCCAGACAAGAGGTATTGAAGTTGAAGAACACTATTACTTCCCAGGATATAGCAAATGCCCTTCCCCATGTGCGGTTTCAGGGCGTGAGTGGTTACATCATTTTGACTGATACAGGCGATCCACAGGATAAACCAGTTCTCATTTTAACTGTCTCGGGGAAGGGTTATTTTCATATGCTCTGTATAAGCGGAGGTACTTTCTATCCGGGTGTGGATCAGAGCGCACTGAGCTGTCCTGCGTAATTGGTTCCTATCACTTAACCCCTACCTGCTCAGCGTTTATGGTATATTGAAGGGAGGAAGATAGCAGACCAATCCGTCATTTGTATTTGTCACACCAACCACTCACCTATCTTGCTACTTCACCATCTAGAGGGCATATTTATGACAACAGGGCATACAAACAGCATTTACCTCGGACTGTTATTACATAACCACCAGCCAGTAGGCAATTTTCCCTGGGTTTTTCAACAGGTCTACGAAGAAGCTTACTTGCCTATGCTTGAGGCATTGGAGCGCCATCCGGGTGTGCGTCTTTCGCTACACTATACAGGTTCGCTACTGGACTGGCTGCAAGAGGCTCACCCTGAATTTATCGCGCGGGTGGTAGCCCTTGTACAACGCGAGCAGATCGAGATCGTCGGCGGCGGGTACTACGAGCCAATCCTGCCCGCTATTCCTGACAAGGATAAGATTGGGCAGATCCTGCATCTGACTGAACGCATCAAGGCAGATTTTGGCGTAAAGCCAAGCGGCATGTGGATTGCAGAGAGAGTGTGGGAACCAGGCTTGCCACGTCTGCTACGCGAGGCTGGCGTCGCATGGACCATTCTCGACGATATTCACTTTAAAAATGTCGGGCTTGAAGATAAAGATTTGTATGGGTACTATGCAACGGAAGATCAGAGTAGCGTATTAAAAGTGTATGCTACCAGCAAAGCATTGCGCTATACCATTCCCTGGCGTTCAGCGGCAGAAACAATTAATACCTTGCGCTCATTGGCAACACAAGATGGTAAGCGCATTATCGTCATGGGCGACGATGGAGAAAAATTCGGGAGCTGGCCTGATACCTATCGGTATTGCTGGGGGACAGATGGCCGCTCTGGTTGGGTTGAGACCTTCTTTACGGCGCTTGAACAGAGCAGCGAATGGCTACACACAATACCGCTGGGAGAATACGCACGCTCGTATCCAGCTCTGGGACGTGTCTACATTCCCACCTCATCCTATATCGAGATGACCGAGTGGGCGTTACCACCTCAAAAATCTTACCTATTTAGCAAGGTGCTCCACCGTCTGGAACACGAAAAGAACGAGAACATCGTGCAATTTCTGCGTGGCGGCTTCTGGCGCAACTTCCTGGTACGTTATCCTGAGGTCAATAACCAGCACAAAAAAATGTTGCGTGTCCACGAGCATGTCTATGCAGCTGGAGCAACGCCAGAGACCGGACTGATCCATCTGTGGAAGGCACAGGCCAATGATACGTACTGGCACGGTCTCTTTGGTGGCGTCTACATGGCTCATGTACGCTCGGCTATTTACCACCATTTGATCAAAGCAGAAAATGCCGCAGATCGTGTACGCCATGGCCGCGGGCATTGGCAAGCCTATGAATTCACGGATTTTGACCGCGATAGCCAGGACGAACTCATTATTGAGACCGATCAACAGAACCTGTATCTCGATCCACAACATGGTGGAACAATCTTTGAGTGGGATATGCGGCGCAGTGCGCATAATGTCACCAGCGTCATGACACGACACCTGGAGAGCTACCATCAGACCCTGCGCGAACACGAACAGGAACGCCGCCGTCGGGCAGCACTGGCCGCACACAACATCGGTCATGCTAGCACGGAAGAACCGGTCTCACCACATGAAACCGTCCGTACCAAAGAAGCCGGACTTGATGCATATCTGATCGAAGATCGCTATCGGCGCAATAGCTTGCTTGATCATTTCCTGCCACCAGGACTGCCACTGGAGACATTTTCCCACATGCGCTTTGAAGAACAAAGTGACTTCAGAGACGCTCCCTACGAGACACAGGTTGAGCAAGATGCCAGCGGCATTACAGTACACATGAGTCGTGACGGCTTGGTCAAGCGAGCGGGTGCATTGGGTCCCATCGCCGTCCATCTGCACAAAACGCTCTTTCTTCCTATTGGAGAAGAGAAACTCGTTGTGCGCTATAGTATCAGCAATCAGGGTCAATCGCGCTTACAGACTACCTTTGCTAGCGAATGGAATATCAATCTGTTGGGTGGGGGTGGCAATATGCAGGCTTACGTTTCTTTTTCAATCCCAGACGGGTCGAGAATGGACATTGGCTCGCCCAGCCTCCCCGGAGAGAAAGTATACACACAGAATCCTAATGAGTCAAGTGCAAATGCATTAGTGAATCATCGCTTCGATAGCAACGGTAAGGTCGCCGAAGTGTCTACGTTCCATATTGGAAACACGTGGTTACAGCAAGACCTATGCTTCTCGTTAAGTCAAGCTGCCACGCTTTGGCGTTTCTCGATTGAGACCGTCACTGGTTCCGAAGCAGGCTTTGAACGTACTCATCAGGGAAGTTGCCTGACCTTACTCTGGCCACTAATACTAGATGCGGGAACAAAATGGGAAGTCGAAATTGTTTGTACTGGCAGTAGACCAATTTGAAGGGACGGGCAAGCATGAAGCATATGTTGACTCTTATGCATAGCCATAAGAGTCGGCAAGGTTCTATAGGTTCGCTGTTGCAGGATTACAACGTTGATATCGTCAATGTTGTAACAGACCCATTGCCCGATCCTGCGCAATATGCAGCAATCATCGCTTTTGGAGGGGATCAGCATGTCTATGAGGAGGAGCAATATCCCTACTTCGCCCAAGAAAAGGCATTTCTGCGTCAGGTCGTG
>VBJK01000272.1:5086-9944 GCA_005879655.1 Chloroflexota bacterium
GCTAGCAGCAGCCTTGGGTGCGAGCGTCAAACGGCACACGCTTACCGAATTTGGCTTTTATGACCTGCAAATTACCGAAGAAGGGCGAAACGATCCTCTGTTTGCTGGCTTGCCGGATTACCATCGTGTTTTCCATTGGCACGAAGACACCTTCGACCTGCCTGCTGGGGCTATCTTACTAGCAACTAGCGAAAACACAAAAAATCAAGCATTTCGTTATGGAAATCGCGTATACGGCTTACAATACCATATCGAACTCGATGAGCCACTGTTTGCTGCATGGCTTCATGAGGCTATGGATAGCTTAAAAAGTGATATAATAGGTAGTGCAGTATTCACCATGCCCGAACAAGAACGAGTACAGCACTTTTCTGTCTATCATGAACATTCACATATCCTGTTAAAGAACTTTCTTAAAATGAACAATTTATACTAAGAGAGGCTTCAAACCTCTTTCCTTTTCCGTCCTGTTTCTGATATACTATGCAGACATAGCTTGACTCTCTCTTACACTATCAAAGTCAAACCAATATGGTGCGGTGTGGGATGGCAGATTATTCTGACAGGAAGGTAAGGCCGCACATTCTACCTTCCGTTATGTATGGTGTAGCATTTTCTCTCTATTAAACTCTTTTTGAAAGGCAGCATTCGACGCAGATGCCGCAGCACAGAACAAACAGACATATTCATACAATTATGCAAAATCATTCTCTTGCTATTCCGCATTTTACTTTTGCGCAACGTACTATTGCCTGTGAACGACATCCGAACCGCAACGAGGATAGTGTCCTCGTTGATCCGCTGAGTGGTCTTACCGCGGTTTTCGATGGCGTAGGTGGCAGTGCAGCCGGAGAGATTGCATCTCAGACTGCTGCCCACTCAACCCTTATAGAGTGGAAGCGCATTCTTGGTGTACATCATAAGAGACGTAAAATTCCCACGTTCCTTGAAGATTGTGGTCAAGTTGATCTCTGCACTATTCTTCAGCGGCTTATTCAAGACGCGGATGAACAAGTAAGGACGCTGGGGGCACAAAGAGCCGGTACAGATGATCTAGCCACTACTGTAGCGCTTGCTGCATTCTGCCGCCAACCCAAAACACGCAACTATACAATGGTCTATGCTCACGTCGGCGATAGCCGCATCTATCTGCTGCGTGGTCAAGAGCCATTGAAGCGACTGACCAATGATGATGGTTTACTGGCAAAATTAGTCGAGAACCAGATCATTGATGAGAGAGAAGCCTTTCAGATAGATCAAGCTATGCGTGCTGATCAGTTGTCGGACACCGAATTTAGCTACTTCCGTTTACGGGGTGGCATCACTCAGGCATTAGGCGGACCCCTTCCACCAATCATCCACACCAATCAGATTGCTGTTTACCCTGGTGATCGTATTCTCCTCTGTACCGATGGGATACACGACAATTTGACCGATGAAGAAATCGAATACATTCTGCGCAGTTCCCCCCGCAATGCACCAGCTCGCATTCTTGTTGAGCGCTCGCTGGAACGATCTCATCAGGAACGTGACGAAACGGTCCGTGCAAAACCGGATGATATGAGCGCTGTTGTATTGACATGTCGCTTCTAAAGACAATATTAAGAGACATGTCCTTTCATTAAGCGGGAGTTTTCTGTGTAGCTTCCGGTGCTAATCTGTTGCTGTGGCTGTCAATTGGCTCTACTGCTACCGTATCCTCCAGGTAGTCATCGGGTGTCGTGGTATCACGCCCATTCTGTGCTCCAAGCAGGTTGAAGAGCGGGGTGAGTACAACCACGATAACGAGGTTGAGCGCCAGTGCGGTAATGCCGGAGTAGAGAGACACATTCAGTACGGGGACAACTGCTATTGGTGAGTTGTTATTGGCGAAGAATAGCCAGGTACCAACGCCCATTGCCGCGCCCCAGCCAATCAGCAAAGCCCAGCGGTTAAGCCAACGAGTGTGGAGGCTCAGGAAGACAGCTGGCAGTGTCTGGAGAATCCATATCCCCCCTAACAATTGGAGAAAGACAATCTGCGTTGGCTGAATATAGACCAAGAAGAGTAGTGCCCCAAGTTTGACGACCACCGAAGTCATCTTAGCAACTTGTGACTCTTGCCGATCCGTAGCATCCTTCTTAAGATACTCCTTGTAGATATTGCGGGTAAACAGATTGGCTGTTCCGATGGACATCATTGCAGCGGGCACGAGCGCTCCGATAGAGATCGCCGCGAAGGCGAAACCTGCAAACCAGCCTGGGAATGAGATATTGAAGAGTGCCGGAATCACGCCATTTTTCCCAAAGCCCGCCAGCAGAGGGGGATTCGCGGCAATCGCCATGTAACCAACCATCGCCAGCAGTGCGAGCATCAAGGTATACAGCGGGAGGAATGCCGCATTGCGCTTGATGGCCTTCGTGCTGCTGCTACTTAAGACGCCAGTGAGTGTATGCGGGTATAGAAAGAGTGCGAGGGCTGATCCTAACGCTAGAGTAGCGTAGGTCGCGTATTGCTCAGGGGGAAACTGCCGCGAAGATCTTGCCAAAGCCGCCAAGTTGGGCAGGAATGACGGTGATGGCAACGAAGAGCACGATAAAGATCATGATATCTTTGACGAATGCAATCATTGCGGGTGCGCGTAGTCCACTGGTGTAAGTGTAGGCCGCCAGAATAAGAAAGGCGACGAGCAGGGGAAGCTCAATATCGAGGCCGAAAATGCTGGTCGTCAGAGGTACGCCCATGCCAGCGAGCGAAACTTCAATGCCATACATCTGGAGGGCAATAAATGGCTGTGTTGCGAGAATACCAGTAAACGCTACGGCCAGTGCTAAGCCACGACTGCCAAAGCGGTCGCGTACAAAATCAGCGGCGGTGACATAGCCCTTTTTCTTACAGATGATCCAGAAACGGGGCAGCAAGATGAAGGCGAGGGGATACACAATGGTAGTGGAGGGGATCAAGTAGAAACCACTTACCGCTCCTACCGCATACATGGCAGCTGGTACTGCAATAAATGTGACTGCGCTATAGATGTCGCCTCCGAGCAGGAACCACGTGATGATGGTCCCAAAGCGTCTTCCTGCGAGGCCCCATTCGTCTAACTGATCCAGGTTGGCGCGACGCCAGCGTGCCGCGACAAAACCGAGTACAGTAACAAGGACGAAAAAGAAGAGAAAGACGAGAAAGGCGTCCCACTTGAAGGTCATAGATGTATCCTCTCTTTGCAAAATAAATACTGCTATTGATCTTTATGTAAGAAAAAGACGGTGCAAGGTTCAGGCTTCATTGAAATAGACAATCATCGTCAAGAGTGCAGTGAGGATGATCCACAGCATCTGGTACCAGTAGAAAAAAGGGATATCGAAGAGTGTTGGCTCATACACGTTGTAGATTGGAGGCCATAGGTATACGATGGAGGGGATGAGCAGTAAGAGTAGGAGCCAGCGACGTTCTTTAGATACTAGGCGACGGAGCATAGCACAACTCCTTTGTCGTAATGTCCTAAGATATGATGATTACTTTACGAGTACTATTATACGCGAGAGAAAAATAGCAACAACAGCTGGTAAAGAGCAATCAGGATGTAACTGTACTGGACTGGCATATGCTAGAGGTAATAGCATAATGAATGCAGAGTATCCTGTTAAAAGATGATATTGCTGTAAAATGTGATATGAATAATATTAGTATATATTACGGAAAAAGTCAACCATGGTTGAGCATACGCAGCGAACGTTAGCGTATGGGTGAGGTGCTGGGCTGAGACGGTATTCTCTTAATTTAGTATAGGGGTTGGTGCCAAAGATTACTCAGTTCATTGAAGCCGTTAGCGTTTCTTGAGTTTAGGTCGCACTGGTGGTGTTGGTCTAGGACGAATTGGATTGGGTGTAGGACGAACAAGCTTAGGTGTAGGAGATGCAGTAATGTGTATCTGCTGTTTAGGCTTCGCAACGGTCATGGGAAGAGCGGTAGTGAGAGTGGGTGTGGCTGTCAAAGTAGTACGCTGATGAGCTGTCACCTGTGGAATAGTCCCAATGAGCGTGCCAAAAGAGCACATGGCGAGAAAGATGACGGCAAAAGTGACGATGCATCCACAATAGCCCAGCTGGAAAGATGGATGCTGGGATCGGTAGCGTTGCCAGAGACTGGAGGACTGCGGAGGAAGAGCGTCCCATTGTTCCCAGTACCGCTGTTGCTGTTGATATATCTTATTGTGACCATTTTGCATGTTTTGATTGTTTGGCAGTTGATACATAATACTTCTCCTAACTTGAAAACTGTTTATCAGAAGTGTACCATCATGTATAGATGTTCCTCTTTTTGTTAGCCATTTTCTCCTATTATCCCTTCCGTTGCCGTCGTGCAGGCCGCCCTCTCGGCTCAGCTTCTACTTCCTTCTCATAGCGTGCCAGAGCAACAGGTGTTGAATACCAGCGGCGATCCCACTTGCGCGCCTCTAACTTCCCCTGGCGGGCTAACAAGCCTAAATAGTTCGCGTCATAACCATGCTTGAGAGCCAACTCAGAAAGAGGCTGATATTGCTCATCAGGGACCGCAGCACAAGCATCGAGGTAAAAGTCGAGACCAGCCTCAACAGCCTGACCAATCAGCTGCACTAGAGCAGTGTACTGGCCGAAGTGAGCCGCCTCTAATCCCTGGTAGTACCGCAATGCCCACTCTCGTAACAAGATAGCAGGGGGATAGCCATCACGCATAAGCATTAAATTGAGCAGTAGCCTGCCAGTGCGTCCATTCCCATCTTCAAATGGGTGAACCGCCTCAAAGCCATGATGCGCAATGGCTGCACGCACCACGGGATGATAATTCATGCCCTCCCATAGAAAACCGCAATATAATTTATTGAAAGGGTCGTTCC
>VBJK01000565.1:0-5646 GCA_005879655.1 Chloroflexota bacterium
AGAAACACAAAGTCTGGCAGAGCATCTGCCTCTAGTGCGCCTAAATCATCAATGAGGTAATCGGTGTAAAGTCCCATGAGGTCTTGCATCCCTGCAATGGTGTAGGCCGTGCGTGTCTTGGCTCGTGCTCCATTGGAATTGCCATCACGCGCAACGATGTGGATGAGACCATCTTCAACGTTGAGATCTTCATGCTTTAGCCCCAAGCATTGGCCGACTCTCATACCAGTTTGGTACATGAGTGTGAAGAGAAATTTGTCTCTGGTGTGCTTACAGGTAGCAATGAGCGTCTGGATCTGTTCTTCGGTCAGGGTCTTCGGCGTGCGTCGTTCACGTTGGAGAGCAATCACACGTTTTTGCTCTGGCTTCGCTTTGGCAATCCCATACAAAAACGGCTTGTATGCTCGTCGCCCCCCAATGAAGAGTTGGTGCAAAGGCAACGCTTCCACCGTTTCCAAGCGGGCGTGAAACGCATAGAAGCTCTGAACAGACCCGATGGTTTGGTCAATGGTGGCGTTGGAGCGGCGGGCAGGCTGTCGCTCGATGGAAACGACCGAGGGGTCAGGTCGGCGTAACCAAGCAATGAAGCCTGCCAATTGTGCGATATCGATCTCTGTCCACCGAAGCCTCGTATCTCGGAGATATTCCCAAAACTGCTTGAGGTGATGTGCCGTTGCGCGGAGAGTGTTGGGACTGCGACCTACATCCTCAAGAAACTTGAGGTATGACAGGATAGGTTGGACTGGTTCATAATTCTCGTCGAGGACCAGCCATGCTACCCGGTCGGGGAGACGTACTCGTTGTACCTTCATCACATACATTCCTTTCAGGAAAGAATTGGATATGATATGTTCTTCGGCAAAATACAACGAAGTCTGAAGGGGCTACGGCCTTTACGTTGTGAGTAGGATCATTTCTTGATCTAGATATCGAAGTAAATTTCGACAGACAACAGTACAAGATTGCAGTCGTTAGGATGTGATTGCTCTTCCCAGGCTGACTGAAGCAGTTAGAGACTCACTCTCTCGACTCAGACTGTCTCTGTGAAGGATATTGTGCTCCTTTTTGTCAAGGCAGGGGGAAAATCACAACTTCTCCGAAGAGCTGGATTTAGATATTGCAGTAACTCCTGACACATCAAGACAGAATGAACATCTGCCACAGAACATGATTGTTAAGGATGCTACATGATGGACTGATGATTTGCTCACCATCTATACGCGTGGCATTGCCGCTTGCCAAGATTTGTACTACAACGGGAATCCGCGTCAAGTTGAGGCTATCTTGCCTCTCTACAGCCAACATACGGCAATGCTTGCCGAGCATCCGGGTAGAGTGCAACGATCAGCGGCCAAGCTCGCTTCACAAGCCTACCAACTTACCAGCGAACTAGCCACCGACCGTGAAGATTTCGGAAAAGCACGGCAGGCAGGCTAGCAAGCACTTTCCTATGCCCAACTGGCCGGAGAGAGCAATCTGCAAGTTGCAGCATTAATTCGTCTTGCCAATCTTGGCTGGCACCTGAGCAGTGCTCAACCTCATTTCATCCGCAAACATAGTAAAGATGCCCTCCAAGCGTATCAACAAGCGGCGTCTTTACTCAGCAACAATGTGACTCCACTGCTGAAAGGGCGCGTCTATGCGGGACTAGCCGAAGTGTATGCCATACGAAGGCAATACCAGGAAGCAATGCGGGCGATGGGATATGCCTATGAGAGGACTTTTTCATCTTTGGTGGTGCGCCGCAGGCGCATGGGGTTTGCTGTCAAATTAGCTGTCAAACTGCTACAGCCAATTTGACAGCTCCAGTGGCACTGCAGGCTGATTTATAGCCATCAATGTAGCCTCAAAAAGAAGAGAGCGACGACCATTCTGTTTGTGGTTGCTCAAGAGCAGGAAGGGAGAGTTGAACTCGAAATTTTTCAGATTATCTGAAAGACGAAAACGCCTTCACGCACGATCCCATCGTTGGAAGAGGAAAATGGAATAGCTACACTACGGACGGGAACATGACACTGATCTAGAACAAGCGTTTTATCCTCCGATTTTGCAAGGATCTTCAGGAGGAGTTTCAAGCAGTACATATTGAGTGCTAGCTGTAACAGCTCCGCTTCCATGCTCCGCCGAATCATTTGTTCTGCTTCTGGCAAGGAAAGCGATTGTTGATCTCTCGCCGCCTGGATCATCGCCTGTGTGATCTTACACCGTTTTCGTAGAGTCAAAGAAGGGAGAGTTGAATTCCTCTTGCGGTGTTTTTCTTGTGCTTGTTATGCGCCTTTCGAGCGTGAATGGTTGGGATTTCTGTCCAATCTTGTCTAACTGTACCCATGTGCGTTGATCGGTTTTGCTCTCAGATAATAAAAAGCATCTAGATCAAGAAAGTTACTTAGAGCAGGTGTTCAGACTGCTACTACTGCTCAAAAACGTTTGTCTCTCATGGCTGATGCTCAAGCGATTGGAGTGCAGATACTAGGGCGTCCTTCGTTAGTTCTCCAGTTACTTTTTTCACTATGATGCCTTGGCGGTCAAGAAAGAACGTTTCGGGAACAGCAGAGACCCCATAGTCAATAGACGTCGCTCCCAGAGCATCGCTGACATTCGGATAGGTAATGCCGTAGTGCTGAAGAAATGCCAAACCGTTTTGCTGGGTGTCGCCATATAATCAACCCCAAGGAAGATGATGCCCTGGTTCTTCATCTGTTGCCAAGTGGCTTGCAAGAGGGGAGCTTCGTGTTTGCATGGCTCACACCATGAGGCCCAGAAATTGATCATCACAACATGTCCCCTCCATTGCGCGAGATGGACGGCTGGCGCTTGACTGAGAGAAGCCAGTGTAAAATCCGGTGCAGGACGATCAACCAATGGACTGCTCTGTACCTGATGCTGTGCGGGCGTCACCAGTTGGAACCCTATCACAGTCAGAAGTGCAAGGTTGACCAAGCCCACTAGCAGGACTACTATTATGGAACGCCATCGGCGGTGCTTCGCTGTTGCGAGAGGACCAGATGGTACAGGTGCAACGGTCGGTTTGTGCTCTAGCATATTCGTCTTTCCTCGCCTCTTTCTCTGTTGATCAGGGATTTTCACTCTTCCTGCTAGTGCAGACCAAACCCTGGTGAAACAAAGCGGTTCAGGAGCGTAAGCATATTTAGGAAGATCAAGATGCCTACCAGGATCATAAGTACTCCTGTCCCCACTTCGATCCATCTCAGATAGGGCTTGAGCCAGCGCAACAACCGACTGACCTCATTGAGTCCAAGACCAAGAAGCAGAAAAGGAAGCCCCATACCCACCGAATAGGCCAGTAGCAGGAGCACTCCTTGTTTGAGGGTTGCCGAGGCTGCTGCCAAGCTCAGGATAGGACCAAGAATCAGCCCAATGCAAGGGGTCCATCCAATGGCAAAGATGATCCCGATGAGCAGTGATACCAATCTGCGCTCGGACGTACAATTGATCTTCGGTATCTGTGGCCGTTTCAGCCAACAACAGGGTAATACATCGGAGTGCGGATTGGTATGAGGCCGGATAACTGGGACGTGTCGGATGAAAGGCGATGCGCTTCTGCCGCCAGAACAGTGGGAGAGAAAGCAGTCCGGTGAGGTGCAAGCCAATGAGCATGAGGATGATGCCACCGATCACGCGAAGCTGGCTCTGGTATGCCTGCAACAGACTGCCCAAGACACTGGCAGTTGCCCCCAAAGCGACAAACGCTAATGTAAAGCCGAGGACAAGTCTGACCGACAAGTTGGGCCAGATAGAGGGGCACCAACGGCAACATACATGGTGAGAGGACAGAGGCTAGTCCAGCCACAAACGCCACACTGATACCTACCTTGTTCTATACTACCGACGGTAGTACCTACGTGATACATACTATAGAGGAGTGTAGCCAAATCGTCAAGACCACAGACACTGCTTTTCCTCAAACATGCAACGAGAGATCGCTCTGACTCAAAGAAGGGATCTCTACGATGACAGCTTCAACCAAGCAGTACGCCATCTGAACATGACTTGGACGGACGAACCACACCGTCATGCAAAGCTTTATCAGAGGGAGCAAATGACCCAGTTACCATTTCAACGGATCAGGTGGTCTCATCAGAGGTTCCCATGCCCCTGTCTCTGGTTGCTCACCCGACGTGCGAAGGCTTTCTTGCGGCATCATCTGCCCATCTCTTGCGAAGGGATGCTGCATTGCTGGTTGGGAAAGCAAGGTCCACCCGTAAGCTCGTTGCATCATGAGCCAGGTCAGGGGCCATAGGATCGTCAGGGCAAACAGGACACCTACCACGAACATGGCGAGTGGAAGCGCCAATGGCAACCACAACCCACCAAACAAGGCGCTGTCAGGACTAGATCCACACATGTTTCTCCTCCTTTAACATGCGATGCCTGCTTAACAGGGAGAAGCTCCGAAGGCTTCGTTTTTTACGCAACAAGCCGTTGAGCAGGTACATCCTTGAGAACCTCTCTACTCAGAACAGCCGTTGAGCACGTCATGAGGAAAGGCGATTTCTACTATTGGAGATAGTACTATTTAGTAGTGTATCACGAGGGCACTTCCTCTTGTCAAGAGGGGGGCACACAAAGCCGAGCAACAGGGCCAGCCTGCCGTCATGGGAAGAAAGAACCTCTCTCCCGGTGTCTCTACTATCATCGATAGTACCTTTGACAATTGTACGACTCTTCGTTATACTGTCTAAAAGATCTGATCGAGGGACGTCCACCGTGTCGAAAAGGTGGGGGAGGCGTTGCTCAGATGAATGAGATGGAGGAAAAATCTATGCCAGACCTGTTCTCTTTGTTAGGTTCGCTCGCCTGTCCCATTGGGATGGGGCTGATGATGTGGTTTCTTCTGCGGGCGAGCAATGCGCAGACACCATTCACCGCTCAAAGCGATCTGGGACTGTGTGCAGATGTGTCTGAACTGGAAAGTCCTGGCTAGCCTTGCAGTCGTAGTTCTGCTGATCGGGGTTGTCGCTCCACAGCTCTTCTGGGCAGCTCTTCCTGCATTGGTCGCGTTGGTCTGCCCACTCTCGATGGTGGTGATGATGGCCCAGATGGGAAAGAGGAGAGGTCGGCCAACTGTTGCTCACCCTATGGAACCAGAATGCCCTGCTTGTCTGTATGAAGCCCCGTCTGTGCAAGAAGCGCACGAGGCGGCTGCTGAGCAGGAAGCCCTGCCTCGCGTCCCACTGAAAAGGTAGGAGCTAATGAGTACAAGTCTCTTTTTTGGCGGATCTGTGCTGGCAGCTATGATCGCAGGAACTATCGCCTTGTTTGCCCCCTGTTGCATTTCTGTGATGCTGCCAGCATACTTTGCCAGTTCGTTTCTCAATCGCCGCTTGCTGGTTGTGATGACCTTTCTCTTCGCAGCCGGGGTGGCCACGGTCATCCTGCCGATTGCGATGGGGGCATCGGTGCTCCAGCAGGTATTGATCACACAACACACCCCCCTCTACGTGGCAAGCGGTCTGTTGATGCTGGGCCTAGCCGGGTATGTGCTCCTGGGAGGACAGATCCATCTGCCGATGCCAGGACGGCGTGCTGGGAGTGCGACTGGGGTGATCAGTGTCTATACGCTTGGCATCTTCTCAGGGATGACCAGTTCTTGCTGTGCTCCGGTCCTGGCTGGAGTGATTGCTC
>VBJK01000565.1:5685-6953 GCA_005879655.1 Chloroflexota bacterium
GACCGCTATAACTGGCGAGAGAGCCGCTTCTTCCGCCCACGCTCCTTCTCCTATCAGCTCGGTCGTGTGCAACGGTAGCTTTCGGCCACGAACCTGGCAAGTGGCCTGTTGTTGTTGCTCATTGGAGCAGGTCTGCTCTGGGTGTGATTGACCTCGCATGCTATGCCACCACTCACGGGATGGCAAGCCCAGCTCGTGGTGAGCTTACAATACATTGGGAATCGTGTGTCCAACGCGACTGCCTGGATTCCGAACTGGGCAGGAGCCATCCTCTTCTTGCTCCTGCTTGCAGGGCTTGTCTGGCTGGCTCTGCGGCAGGCGAGAGCGCAAAACCAGCCCTCCTTGCAAGCAAGTCACGTGGCAGAAACCACCGGCTCATCGATCCCTGACGAACAGGAGGCACCAGTTGAGCCCTAAGACCATGAATAGCCAGCGTGAAAAGCCACGCCGTGTCGCGCAGAAACGATTCAAGAGTGGCGTCCTCATTGCGCTGCTCGTCCTCGTTGCGGTCCTTGCATTAGGAGTCATCTTTTTCTTGAACACTGCAAGAGGAACTCCTTCGGGCAACGATCTGGCGGGTCAGTATCCCTTCCAGGTTGGCAATCCTGGTCCTGGTGCCCAGGCACCAGAGATTACCTTACCATCCACAGCCGGAGGGACGTTTACCCTCTCATCGCTACGTGGCAAGACTGTCCTGTTGTATTTCCAGGAAGGGCTGACATGCCAGCCCTGCTGGGATCAACTCACGGATATCCAGACTCATCAGAGTGCATTGCAGGCACTGGGGATCAATCAGATTGTGAGTATTACTACCGATCCCCTTGCCGCACTCAAGCAAAAGGTGGCAGATTCGGGCCTCGCCATCCCTGTCCTCTCTGACCCAGAGCTTTCCGTCTCTCAAGCGTATACTGCCAACAGCTATGGGATGATGGGATCGAGCCGGGACGGGCATACCTTTGTGCTGGTTGGCCCCACGGGAGAGATTCTGTGGCGAGCCGACTATGGTGGAGCTCCCAAGTATATTATGGACGTGCCCGTGGCAAACCTTGTTGCTGACATACGTGCAGGGTTGAAAGCGAGGTCGTCATAAGATGATCCAGGTCTTGCTTGTCACCCAACAACAGTGTGCTTTCTGTGTACAGGCCAAAGACCTGCTCACACACCTCGCCAGGGAGTACGAACTTTCCGTTTCCACCCTCGACGTGCAGTCGCCACAGGGAGAAGCGCTGGCTCTGCACAGTGGGCTGCTGTTCCCACCAGGTATCTTC
>VBJK01000566.1 GCA_005879655.1 Chloroflexota bacterium
TGATTATATTCAGAACCAAAATGGCTCGGACGAGCCATTCAGAAGTACCAAACACAGGAGGAACCTCTATGGGAGCACAAGTCATTGTCCTGCCAAACCATAAGGGAGGCGTGACCAAAACAAGCTCATCAGCAACATTTCTTGTTCTTCTGCACCTGCTAGGTGTAAGAGTCCTTGGTATCGATACTGATCCTCAATCTAACATGTCATCCCTTTTTGGGTATAAGACACCGCTCAAAGAGAAAACTGCATACGACGCAATAATGGGGCAAGTTCCCCTTCAGGAGACGATGAGATACACATACATTCATCCTGATGGCAATGCCTTTTATGTCCCCAAGAGCGATACAGAGGTTGTCGCAGGAACCCGTTTCGGTCCATATATTAGCCCTATGGGATTTAAGGGAACAGATGCCGACAACGAGCTCAAGAACAGTGAAGAAATTCTGTTTTGGCCAAACCAACTTAAAAACGTCATCGCTCCTCTCAGAGAAGCCTTCCCTAATTATCCCAATGACGCCAGAGATATTTGCGTTAGAGGGCCTTTCTCGTCTGCTCGGTACGATCCAACGTGTCAAACAGCAAACGCAATCCAATCTTCGCTTGATCGGTATGTTTCTAAGCAAAGTGCAGACGTACCGCTCTCATCGAGATATTGCTGATATCCTCACCAGTTCATCTACTTTGGATGCTCTGTCACAAGTCTTACAGGGTGAAAAGCTCCGTCTGCTGAATACGGTCATTAAGCAGAACGCAGCGTTCGGGGAATCCCTGAATAAAAAGTCCCTGCTCGTCATAGATAAACCCAACAATGAAAACACGTTTACCTACTGGTTTCTCCTGAATGAAATTCTCGAACAGGTCGGAGGGCCAGCAGCACCAAAGGTCCAACAGGTTGTGAATAAAATCAAGCAGAGAATAGGAACAGGAGAAACAAAGTGAGTCGAGGAAAGCAGAAAGCGTCAGCGTTCAATGCTGACTATCTAGCAGATATAGGCACAGCAGAGAACGACATCTTTGGGAAAATGAAACAAGAGACCAAAGCGCTACAACAGGAAGTCCAGCAAGCTGATCCATCTCGGATCACCCTCATTTCCATTGAGAAACTCTGGGACAACCCCTACCAAGCACGTGAGGCAATGAATGAAGAAGAGTTACAGGCCCTTACTGATGAAATAAAAGAAAGTGGGTTTCTTGGCATTCTCATCGCACGGATCAGCCCAAAGGACGAAAACTACTATGAAATCCTTTCTGGACACAGACGAAAAATCGCGGCGGCACGTGCAGGACTCGCAGAGCTACCAGTCATCGTAAGAGCCTATACTGATGAGCAAATGCTGTTCTTGGGAGCAAAAGAGAACATTCTCCGGGTAGACTTCACCCCCTTGGAAGAAGGAAAAATCTTTCAGCGTATGATGGAAGAAATGGGGTACACACAAGAGGAGGTTGCCACAAGGATACATAAATCACGAGGATATGTACGCGCCCGACTAGCACTCACGAATACCTATCCAGATATTCAGGAAATGGTAAGGCAGTATCCCGAAACAGTTCGAGCAGCCTATTACCTCTTACAAATAAGCGATGAGGCTACCAGAAGGGATGCTGAGAAGGCACTGATATCACGACAAATTAGTGGAGACGCTGTACCTGCATATGTCCAGAAGTTACAAGAAGCGAAGGCATCTCAAGCGCAACTACAAAATAGTTCTGAGCAAAAGACTGAAGAGGAAGGGCAGCAGTCTCTACAACATTCTCCCCAAACCTCACTGCCAAACTATCTCGAAAGAAAGCATTCTGAAGCACCACATGAAGCCCTAGCACAACTCGCTCCATCTTCACAGTCCTCTGCAACTACAGAGCAAACAACAGTATCAGCGAGTGCTAAAGATGAAAGCAGATTGGGAAGAGAACTCAGCTATCTTCAAGGGTACGCAAACCGATTGAAACAACGATCTCGTTCAACAGGAGAAAGACAGATCCTTGAAAAGATCATGAGGGTTATTGAGCAGATCGAAGAAATTGATCCAGCTCCTGACTCGACATCCAATATGTAAGAAGCGTGAATGGCTCGGACGAGCCATTCATCCTTAACCATTACACATCTCACCTTTCTAACGAACCGTCTTTTTTGTCGATGCTGCCCATTTCGTCCTCGCTACCTATCTTGGCTTCCTCTGGTGTTTCGCCCGTGTCGTGGTGCGTGCACGAAGCTTCCGGCAACGCTTTAACGTGTTGGGGGCTTTGGATGCTCTCACTCACCAATTGATTACAGTGACCAATGACCGTTCTATCAACTCGATAAGCGTATGCTCTCGTTTGCAGAAAATTGCTCAACTTGGGCTAAAGGGACCCATCACGTTGGTCATGGACAATGCTCGTTATCAGCGCTGTCGTCTTGTTATGGAGACTGCAAAGCATCTGGGCATTGAACTGCTGTTTCTCCCACCGTCTTCTCCCAATCTCAATTTGATTGAGCGACTGTGCAAATTTGTGAAAAAAGAATGCCTCTACACCAAATACTATGAGAACTTCGGCCTGTTTAAGCAGGCCATCGTTGAATGCTTGTCTCAAACCACTGCTTGCCACAAGACTGCTCTTGACAGCCTGCTTACTCTGACCTTTCAGATCTTCAAACCCGCAACTTCTGACCTTCGGTAGTATAGTCCATCTGTCTGTGTCCTTCTTGCCACACACGATGTGATAAAGTGTCGAAAGATGAAGCAAGCGATGAGCTGAAAGGATGATCACATGGACAAGGGACGACGATCAACACGGCGTGCCTCTTCTTCGAGGAGGAGTGGGATGACGAGAGCGGACATGGATGCCCTACAGCAACTAGATCGATTGCTGCAGCTGCAACGCCGCCGAGAGCAATTGGCAAGATCGGTACCGCCGGATGTCAAGACGGAGAAGATAGAGCAGGCTGACGGCACGGTTATCTTCCGCTTTTCCCATAACGAACTGGGGGAGTAACTATACACCCTGCTTAACCTGAACAATGAAGAGCGGAACGGAAAAGAGCAAGTAGGCGAGGGATCTCAAAGGCACTTTTAGAGAGCAGCCACGGGGGAGAGAGGAAGACCAGCAAAGAGCTGGCGAGCGATTGCGCAGAGACGATGCCCTTGTTTGGCCATTGTGGAGAAGTAGCCGCGAATGCGACAAAAAGCAACAGGACCAGTCTCAGACCGAAAGGTACCTGAGATCTTCTGTTGAACCTTTACCAT
>VBJK01000567.1:0-2683 GCA_005879655.1 Chloroflexota bacterium
CCCACAGTCAAGACGGGATCAAGCCGATGAGGCCAGACGATCCACAGGGCGACTGGGGCACCGACGGAGGTCCCTGCTAGCGAGCTAGCCCACAGTCCAGCCGAGAGGCTGGGCTGCGGAGTGGCAGCTAGCCACTGATGCAACATCAAACCCAAAGGAGCACATCGTGCGAAACGGTGGCGAGAAGCGAGGCAACACTCGCGATCGCGCTGCTCGCAAGTTGTGGATGCTGCACATGTTCGGCAACGGTCTAACATGTCCATGTGTCCACTGCGGCGAGCCGCTAGTGTATGAGACGATAGAAGCTGACCGGATCGTTCCGGGTGAAAGTTACGCTCGGTCCAACGTTCAGCCAAGCTGTCGTCCATGCAATGTCCAGCGGTCAGACAACCAGAACTGGGTAGGACCGCTCGTACGCGCTCAGGCAGCCTAGCTGCCTGAGCCGTACTCCACCACAAACCCAAAGGAGTCCTGCGATGCAGATCGTAGAACGTGAGTCCAAGACCGTCAACGGCTACGCGCTGGAGGTGATCTCTCGCGGTCGCGGTACGTTCCAGTCTAAGGAACTGCGCGACGCTGTGTGCAAGCTCATCAAGCTGCATGGACACACTCCTGTCAGGCGTATGACAACTGGGCAGCAGCTTCATCCCCAGTACGTCACTGACTACGTCGGCACGCTGGAGATCGGGTTCGGTAACAGCATGTACCAGACCTACTTCTCCAAGCTGTACCTCATCGACGTCAAGCGGTCCCACAACTGACAAGCTAGACCTAGAGGTCAGGTAGTGTGAACCTGACCTCAAGGTGTGGCAGTCAGCCACAGTCCACAAACCCAAAGGAGCACAGTCATGTGCGAAGGTAATTGCCTTCATTGTCCTGTCATGCAGCGCGGTCATGTCTGCACCGAGCAGAACGCCGCCGAGCAGCTTGCGAAGTCCATGCGAGCCGCAGAGCGCGACCGTGTCATGGCGCAGATCGCAGAGGACACGTGCGAGAAGCACGGTCTGTTCGCCTGCGAGCTCTGCTTCGACATGGAAGTGTCGGTTGACCCGCATGGACCGTGTCATGATTGACCGGCTCAGGAAGGCGCTCCAGGCGTAGTCGCAGGGGCGGGGTGTGCGAAAGCGCACTCCGCGTCGGGGTGGAATACCTCCCCGACACAGCAGTGTCCACAAACCCAAAGGAGTTAGCATGGAGCAGAGTACTATCAACTCCATCGCAAAGGCTGTCATCACGGCTCGCGTTGACAAAGCGGTCAAGAACCGCGTCGCGGCGCGTGGTGGAACGGCAGCCGATGAGGTCAAGGTCAAGAAGGCCATCGCCAAGTTGCTCGCGTGACGTCATGCGCAAGTGGATTCTCATACCAGCCATCGCTTTAGCTGGATGCGGTTCCTCGCTCACACATGCTGAGTTCATCAACCACGCTTTCGCGCTCTGCAAGAGCAAGAACTGGCAGGTTGTGAACATGGTATGGCATCCCAACTCAAGCTCCGGCTCAGTTGGATGCGGCAATGGGAAGGTGTATCGCGTACACTGAAGTGCGGGCCGTGGAAACACGGCCCAAGTCGGGGTGGTTTTTCCTCCCCGACAAGACAACTCAAACCCAAAGGAGTAACGATGTCCAAGCATCGTAACGTAGTCATGCTCACATCGGTTGAGATCGCTGTGCAAGAGCGCCGCGCTCGTAGGGAAGCTGAACGCGAGCGTGCCATCGAGCGACGGGCTCAGCGTCAGCTGAAGCGCCACTTCGATCTCAAGGCTGGGCGTTAGGTCATGGCCTGGATTGAAGAGGTCACCAAGGCGAACGTCAAGTATTTCGCCACTCGTCGCGCTGCGCTCAAGCACAACCCTGGCAACATCAAGGGTCGCTGCAAGGGCATCCGGCGCGATCAGGTTATGGCGCGGGCGAGCCGCGAACATCGGGCCGCGCTGGCGAAGGTCGGTGTCACGCCAAGATAGGCTCCGGTGGACACTCGGTGCTGTCGTCCTCTTGTTGTGCCTCTGGGCATATTCAATTGGACGGCAGTACCCGAAGGTCACTCGCGTGCCCATCAGTGAGGTTGCTCCGTGGTCGTGTAACAGCGACGGCGGCATCCGTGTCGTATACAAGCTGGACGGTGGTACGTTTCGTATCCACTGTAATGACGGTACCCTCAAATTGTCCACAACAGGAGGTTGGTGATGCCGGAAGGTCCGATCTATGACAGATTGGATTCTGTTGAGGCGAGTTATGTTGATGCTTGCCTCATCGCAATAGAGGAGGGAAATCCCCTCCCAGACCCACCGCCCAATCTCAGTAATAAAGAGATTGCGTGGTGTAAGCTTCTTGTCGAAATGCTCGCTTTCTACGAACACTAGGAGGACCAAATGATCCGCAAGTTCCTCATCCTGCTTCTTGATTTGCTCAAGGACCCCAATCCCGGCGGTTCGTTCTACAATATTGAGCCGTACGTCTAGTCCAAAAGAAAGAGGAGTCCCTAACGGGGCTCCTCTTTTTTTGTGCCTTCGATTTCCAACGGCTTCTGCCACCCCGCCCGTTCGCACACCCCGCCCTTGCGAACGCAATGGATAGCCGAAAATGTTAGTTGAGGGTTCGTTCATTCAGGATGAAGTGGAACGACGCGGTCATTTCCGTTCTCTTCACTTCTTCCCGGTTCCGTGGGTGGTTCGCTAGGTTGCGAAC
>VBJK01000567.1:2694-3748 GCA_005879655.1 Chloroflexota bacterium
AGGGTGGCGAGGTACTGCTCCAACTTGATGGAGCATACGGGCGACCTCTTGAGCGCGGTCCGCATCGCGAACTGGCTGGACTTGAACAGGTCGCACTCCGCCTTCCAACACTGTCGTCTGACGAGGCCGACCGTAGATACGATCGAACATCTTCTCAATAAGTGCGAACTGAGCGCCACGATCAGGGTAATGACTCATGCAGACGTCACCATCCTTCGACACTCCGTGTAGACAGATGCCTTCCTCTGCCCCATGATCGCGAATGATAGGATGACCTTCTTCATCCCACCCTACCAGTTCCATTCCGACAGCGGCTAGTTGACGGTTGAAGAGCTTGTCCTGCGCAACTTCCATGATCTGACGCCCAGTCGCCATTGGGGAAATACTCTCGCGCCCCTTCGCCTGAATGATGCGAGCCTCGTTCCCATATTCCTGAAGCGTCTTCTTGCCGAGCTTCGCCTTCTCGGCATCGTTCAAGTGGCTGATGCAATGTTTCGCGCCCTTGATCACCGGAGCGCCACACGGTCCACCGTAGCGATTGGTGCCCGCGCACTGAACCCTGTCTTTCTTCGGCTTGATGCGGCGCTTCTCCTCTGGGTTCTTCGCTGCATACTCGCGACGAGCGCGTTCTGCCTTCTTCAAACGGCGACGCCGACGACGCTGCGCTGGATCCAGCAGCTTTGCTGGAACTTTGAGTAGTTCTTCGTCAGTGAGTTCAAAGGGTTTCCCGGATTCGCGAACCATGGGGAACATCATAGCAGGCGTTGGAATCCTCGAGCAACCGCAGCGTGACCACAGGAGACACGGAAGATCCTTTCCATAATCGTCAAACCCCACACACGACCCAAGAAACCCCTGCAAAATACAACAAAATCTCAACACTCAGAACCCCACCGAACAAAATCACCCACCTTCCAACAGTACGAATTGGGACCATAGGAACATGTGCATACAAACCCTAAACATCACCCTCATGATCCGAACCTGTAGAACCGGCCCTAAATCCACCCCTAACACAGAAAAACCCCTGAAAAACACCTGATCCTTGCGTACA
>VBJK01000273.1 GCA_005879655.1 Chloroflexota bacterium
GGGGTGAGCGTAAATATATAGACAGGTAATTTGCCACGGCGAAACTTCGAGAATCCTCTAATAGATTGGCGACAAGGTGGCTAATTACCACAGTAAAAATTTGCAATGCTTACCACACTAGCAGGGAGGGCGGCCGACCCGCACCGGCCACACCCTTGTCGAGATGTGCACACCCTTGTGAGGTGGCAGAGAGAGAACGGTGAGGTGCTACGATCTCGGACATTCTTTTATATATATCCTAGTCACTCGCTTAGTTAGTTCCCGCTGCAACGCGGTCCGTGCGGCCCAAAACCCGCAACGCCGGGCCCCGATGGCTGCCTCAACCCCAGGACGCGTGTCAGCGACACCACCTCCGGCTCAGCCAGCAGCACCATCAAAAGGCCGCTTAAAGAAACCAAGCGCAAAGGTTATCGAGGCCCAACAGTCGTTGAGAAAACGGACTGCGACAACCGCGCCACGACCGACGCAGGATGAGCTACTTCCATTCCCTACCGCCAGTGTCTCCGTCTCACCCGAACGCGAGGGAATAAACACCAGCCTTGAGGAAATCGCAGTGCTCATTGCGAACCTAAAAGAAACCATAGCACAGCAAAACAGCGTCATCACGAACCAGAGCAGCATTATCACGAACCAAAGCAGCATCATCGAGAGCGTCAGAGCTAACCTCGCAGATATCAAATCGGAACAACGAAGCCTCAAGACCCAAAACGCCGAACTCCAAGAGGCAATTCACACCCTCCGAACGCAGCTCGACACCCTTTCGGCGTCCCCCCCATCAACGCAGTCATGGGCGTCGGTAGCAGCCAGCGGAGACGCAGCAGGATCAGGAACAACTCTCTCGCGAGCAACGAGCACCAGGAAGCCAAACAAGGAGCCCAACCGCCAGCTGGTGATTGATGTCAGCCGAGCGGGAGAGGAAGTGGCGGAAAAGGTGGCGAACACAGAAGTGGCAAAACAAACTATCATGCAGGGTATAAGTGATGTCGAAAGGCTCACGGGGACCACAATCAAGGACTTCCGCGTATGGCGAGCGAACGATAGCGCGAGCGTCATTAGATTTTCGGTGGAAAAGGATAAAGAGGCCGCGTTCCGGCAGACCACCGCCCAGTGGCTCGAACCGCACATTCCTAGGGCGAGACTTGTCGGACCTAAGTGGCATGCGGTCAAAGCGGATTGGGTTGAGGTACCCCTAGCGATGGACATCGACAGCGGAAAAGTGAGCAAGTCAGCTATGGAGCGCTTTGGGGTGGAGAACGGGGTGGAGGTGTGTACGATGAGATGGCTCGGAAGACCAAGGCCCAGCGGTCAGCACGCGTCGGTGGTCGTCAAGGTGGCGACGAAGGAGGACGCGGAAAAGCTGCTGGGATCGGACAACGTGATGTTTGGAGGAGGTGCGGTCATCATATCACCATTCGAAGAGCGACGCACTCCGGTAGCGTGCTTCAAGTGCCGAAGGTTTGGGCATAGAGCACGAGACTGCGTGCGACCAGAGACGTGCGATATGTGCGGGCAGGAAGGCCATCTCCAGTGCGAGACGGTCAACCTGCGCTGTGTGAACTGCCAAGGCCCGCACCGGGCCTCGCACCGTGAATGCCCAGGATATAAAAAAGAGATGGACAGGATTCTCGCACGCCAACGTCATGAATAGAGAGGTCCGGATCCTTCAGGCGAATATGAAGAAGAGCAGGGAGGCACAGCATGCGCTGCACAACGACCCTGCGCTCGTGGACTTTCATTTCATCCTAGGCCAGGAGCCTAGCTGCTTTCTCTCGGATGGAGAGGTGGTGCTGCAGGGTACGAACCGGCGGTGGACGACGTTCGTGCCGAACGGCAGGAGGCAGCGCTACCCCCCAGTCAGGTCGTGTATCTGGGCGTCCAGAGAGATGGCAGTCACACAGCTGCAGGCAGATTCGGCGGATATCACGGCGGTGGTGGCATATATTGGCCAAAGAAGACTTATGATCGTATCGGGGTACATCCCAGACCTATGTTCGAGAAGGACCAAGGAAGAGAACTTGGAGGCGCTCACTAGCAGGCTGGAGATGATCAATGGGCTGTTTCAGAGCGAGCTACTGCGCGACCCACACACTGAGGTGGTGATTGCAGGCGACTTCAATCGACACAATCCGCTATGGGGAGGAAGCCATATCAGCAGCACGTCGAAGCAGGAAGAGAGCGCGCCAATCATCGATTTCATGGCGGAGCTGTCACTGCAGAGCCTTCTTCCAGTAGGAGTACTTACATTCGAGAGCGACGCGGGGCGAACGTCAACGATCGACTTGGTGCTCGCAACCCCAGGGCTGACGAGTGATCTGGCGAAGTGCTCTATCTGGGGGCACGAATACGGGTCGGACCATAGGGCCATTCACACCAGCTTCTGGATCGACACGGAGGCGCAGGAAAACCGAGAGAGACTGCTACTCAAGAACGCATCGTGGGACAAGATCAGAGAAGCGGTTGAGCGACAGAAGGAGGCAGGGTTCCGCACGGATGATGTCGACCAGATGGCCAGCCGCCTCATCACGTGGGTGAACAACGCTCTCGAAGCACACTGCCCGCGGGCCAAGCCATCGCCGTACATGAAGAGGTGGTGGAACGAGGACCTCACGGCGCTGAGAAAGTCATACACATACTGGAGGAACAGGGCCAGAGCGATGCGGCGGCAGGGAAGAGAGGATGCAGAGCTGCGCAACACAGCAATGCAAGCGAAGAGGCTCTTCCATCGGACAATCCGGCGACACAGGAAGCTCCACTGGGACGAGTTCCTCGGCGACAGCGACAACATATGGAAAGCGGCCAAGTACCTGGACCCGCAGGCAACATCCTCATTCGCTAAGGTGCCACCGATCATGAGGGCCGGAACAGAGGGAGAGTTCGTTACGGAGAACCACGACATCGCAAGAGAACTGCTACACGCATTCTTCCCAGCCCCGCCACCCTGCGAGCAGGAGGACGCGCCAGCTAGCTACAACCAGCTGCCGTGGGAACCTATCGCCAAGCACGAGGTCGAAGCAGCCGTATTTAGGGCAAGTCCGGACAAGGCGCCAGGAAGAGACGGCCTACCTGCTAGGGTGTGGAGGGAGCTATGGCCCGTATTAGGCGACGAGATTACGTCGCTCTTCACCAAATCACTCGAGACAGGAAAGGTGCCGCGAGAATGGAAGGTGGCGAAGATTGTGCCGCTGCAGAAGCCGAAGCGGAAGGACTACACGGTAGCAAACAACTATAGGCCGATCTCCCTCCTTCCGACGCTGGGAAAGGCACTGGAGTCGCTGGTGGCGGAGAGAATAGCATACCTGGTTGAGGAATACAGCCTGCTGCCTAAGACGCACTTTGGGGCCAGGAAGCAGAGGTCGACGACACACGCGCTATCGTACCTCTGCGAGGATGTGTTCAGGGCGTGGAGAAGGAAGAAGACGCTGTCCTTAGTGTCGTTCGATGTCAAAGGTGCCTACAACAATGTGGCCACGGAACCGGAAATCAGGAGACTACGGCAGCGACAGATCCCCGAGACGATCATACGGTGGGTGCAGGACTTTTGCACGGAACGAAGGGCCTGCATCCTCGTTAACGGGTTCACGTCGGAGGTACAGGACCTCCCGCAGGCAGGTCTTCCGCAGGGATCAGCACTCGCTCCAATCCTCTTTCTATTCTTCAATGCGGATCTTGTGCAGAGCGCACCTAGGAACGGCAGCTCCATGGCCTTCGTCGACGACTACTCGGCATGGGTTGTGGGTCCATCGGCTGAGGACAACACGCGGATCACCCAGGACGAGATTATACCGATGCTCGAGAAGTGGGAGCGGACCAGCGGAGCCGAGTTCGATGCGAAGAAGACGTCCTTTATCCACCTTACCAGGTACAGAGAAGCGGGTAGAGATGCCACCACGCCGCTCCGATTTAAAGGGAAAGAGATTCCCCCAAACGAAAAAGTCAAGATCCTTGGGGTGACACTCGACAAAGAGTTACGGTTCAAGGCACACCTAGCGGACAAGGCAGGCAAAGCCACCAAGGTGGCGCTGGCCCTGCGCAGATTGAAGGGACTCAAACCCAAGAGCGTCAAGCAGCTGGCCAAGAGCTCGGTTTTACCGGTGGCGGACTACGCGTCGCCGATATGGTACCCGCTTGCGACGCAAGAGCTGATGCAGCTGCTCCAGCAGGCGCAAAGGATCGCGGCACAAGCGGTCATCAGGGGGTTCCGCACTGTTGCTTTATCGATAGCGGAGGTAGAAGCCGGCTTGCTCCCTCTCGAGCAAAGACTACACAATCAGGCAATCGCGTTCTGGGTATCTATCCACAAGTTGGGTAGATCGCATCCCCATTGGATGATCCGAAGACAGAGGATCTGCAGACGACACCGTTCGCCGCTCCAGAGGACGGCCGTGATGTGCGAAGATGTCCAGGTGGATGGAGTACTAGAGGTTAAACCGTATGCATGTCCGCCATGGGTACCAAAGCCCGACGTCGTGATGTGCGACGATGAAAAGCATGCCCTAGCCATCATCGAAGACTACAAGCCAGGACAGGTCGATCTATATGTCGATGCATCAGTGCGAAGCGGCAGGGCAGGGGTCGGAGTATACGCTATGCCATCGAAAGTGTCAATCTCGAAGCTGGTGGCGAGTTCCACCCAGGCCGACGCCCACCTTACAGAGCTCCTTGCAATCAGCGAGGCAGCCAACTGGCCGTGGGGCCCCACATGTATGGCTGTTGGTCAAGACGGTTCTCCAATACACGCCTCGAGAATACGAATATTTTCCGACTCGCAGTCGGCGCTGCAGTCGATACGCAGCTGGAGAGCGGGAGCTTGCCAGGAAGTGGTTGCTGAGATCATCAAGAAGCTCTGGCTGAGCGATGTCACCCTATATTGGATTCCCAGCCACACAGGATTCATAGGAAATGAGGAAGCCGACAAGCTTGCCAAGGCAGCGACGAGACCAGAGAGAGAGGAGCCACCGCCGAGAGATGGCCATCCATGGTATCTCGTGACGCAAGCCCTTAAGAAGGCCGGGATAAC
>VBJK01000117.1 GCA_005879655.1 Chloroflexota bacterium
CTTCTCAATGCAAAACCATTGTTTAGCATTGCAGATCGCCCAATGCCATTGATTATCAATGATCGGTACACGTCTGCCCACGAACTTCAACGATACACCACGTGCATCATCGATTCACGATGGACCTGCAATGCTCATCGCCCGGCTAGCATTGTCGTTTCGGCGTCACCCGTTGTTCTCTTCGCTGTGAGCAGGCGCTCGTGCTCGTCCTGGCATTTGCCGCTCTGGTTTCTCGTTGAGAGCATCTTCCATCTCTACGAACAGCCAATGCAAGCGCTTGTGTTCGCATCTTACACAACGATGCTCAACGCTCTCCGGTGGCCTGGTACTGATCAGCCGTGTCATCCCAGGACAGACCAGCTATACCATTGCCAAGCCTCCGACACCACAGCAATACGCCACGCCCTTCATCGACTCACGATGAGCGAACCACGAGAACTGCTCGGCTTGCGTTGTTGGCACGGCATCGTGCATTGGTTTCTTCGCCGTGTGCCGCTGAGGATGCTCGTTGCGCCGTTTACCAACCCCCGGTTCACATCGAGAGCATCAGCCTTCTCCATAATCTGTCAACGCGAACACAAGCGCTCTCATGGCATCATCAATGGTCACTCATTCTTCGCCATTGTGCATAATTATGCCACACCCATTATATCTATTATATCTAATGATCAATTATAACTCTCATTTGCATAACAACACAACTCAATATATCAATAATAGCCTCCTATTGCACATTATCACACTACATCGCTTTCTGTGCTAATCGCCCGTAAGTCATCGCACATGCGTTGGCATTCGCTCTACACCATGGCTCCACCACGAGGCTACACGAATCAGCAGTGCTCCTCTCATTAGAGGTCGTTAGAGGGCAAAGAGGGCCTGTGAGTGTGTGATACCAACTTGCGCTCCGACGTACAACGTTCTCGTTGGCTGAAGCGACCATAAAAGCCAAAGGTCAATTGTACGTTGGAGCGCAGATTGGTATGAGTGCCTTTGCCTACACCCGATCTCCCTCAACGTCCGTTGAATGACGAACTGCTCCACTGGGTAGCGAGGCTCCCGCCTCCCAATCACGACTCACCGTTGCACCATGCGAGAGCCAAGACTGATCAACGATGGGCTTGCGGCAGAACAAACTCCCTCTCTCTTCTCTCTGTTAGCTGGCAATATTCCTTTTTTCCTCCTTTTATCCCATACTTCTTGAAGAAGTAGCATAGACGGTGCTTCCACGAAAAAGTGCGAGGAGCATCATTCTCTACTCATCCATTAGAGTCATGAACGAGGAGCATCAGCATGAACACTCTCGACTATTTGCGCGCTGAGCGACGGCGATTACATGAGGCACTCCGTTTCACGGTCTCGGACCTGACCACAGAGGAGTGGCACTTTACGATCCCAAGCATGGGCAACCATATTGCCTTCCTCATGTGGCATCTTGTACGGACAGAGGACAATGTTCTCAACCCTGTTCTGCAAGGTCAACGACCTGTTTGGAAGCAAGAGAACTGGCACGAGCGGCTCGCTCTGCCACCACGTCTACAAGGCACTGGCATGTCCACGGAGGAAGCGATTGCCTTGCATATCAACGACCCTGCTCTCTTTATGGAATACACCGAACACGTCTGGCAGGCGTCTGAGCACTATCTGTCTTCCATTTCCGACGGTGGTGCCCTTCTTTCCCAGCGTATGATCACACTTGAGCCATTGGGTGAGAGGAGTGCTCTGGAACTCATTGGTCACACCTGTCTCTTGCACCCCTTTCTTCACCTTGGCGAAATCACCCTGCTTCGTGGTGCATTGGGCAAACAGGGCTTTCCTATCTGAATCCGTCATTACGCCATAGAGCGTGCATGAAAGCCAAAATAAGGCCAGGCATCCGTTGCACCACTTCGCGTCCTCTTTGTGTCAAAGTCGAAGGCGGCGCACGTTATCCGAGGCAGCTCAAAGGATCAACGATAATTGCTGCTCATTGCAGGACGACGGACACGCACTGGTGGGCTGTGCCAAGTCGCCCATCCGCACTTCGTTGCCAGTGTGTCCATCGGATGAGAGCAAAGGAACTACGTGCTCCCACTGGTGGCCCTGATCCACGGCGATTTGCACATTGCCCACCAATGCTAGCCGTTCTCCTCCCCACGAACCACAGCGAGCCGCCACGCTTCTCATCGACGGCACCTTGAGAGAGCCACGCCAACCACTCGGCCTGCGTTGGTTGTTCTGCGTCATGCGTTGGCGTCATCGCCGTGTGCCGTCGAGGACACTCGTTGCCCAGGAGACGATCCGGTTCACGTCGGCAACCTCTGCCAGTTCAATGAACTGCCAATGCGAACACAAGCGATCGCATTGCACACAACGATGCTCAACGCGCTCCGGTGGCCTGACGCTGATCAGCCATGTCATCCGTATTCAACCAAGCACGCCACCGCTGACCTCCGTCGCTCGTTCTTGCGGGCTCTCCATTACTTGCGTTTGCTTTTGGAAGGTTCTCCTCGTACCACGATCCCTGCTAGCCTGAGTCGTTTGCGCAGATCCCCAAAAGATGCGCCTTGTGAAATAACGAGAAAGATGCCAGGGGCAACATGGCGCAGATCAACGGCAAGATTGCCGAGCACTCGACGCAGGTTCTCTTCGGTCTCTGCTTCCGGCGTTTCAATCATGATTACTTCCGAGAGTTGAAATTCACGATACGCTTTCGCCCAGTCCTTGATGGTATAAACCACATTTTGGGGCAGTTCCTTTGGAGCTGAGTGCTCCTCCAAGAAGAAGAGCAGGTCAGCCAGCTTGACACCAGAAGCGAGACCTGTAAAAAGAGTCGCCTCGGTCAGACGAAAGGTACTCACCACCCCCATGCGTAGCACCTGTGCCACTGGCAGAAGCCTGTAGACGAGCTGAGGACAGAACTCCATGAGCAGGACTTCGTAATTGGGTTGCACAATGAGTTGCGGAGCCTGGGTCTCACTTTGTGCATCAGCCTCTGCCAACACGGCAGCTCCAAATGCCGTCACGCAAAAGAGATCATAGCTCTCTGCCGTCTCCTTCGTTGATCCAAGCGAGACGATGCCAAGCTCGCTGAGTGTGCCTGTGAGATGACCCACAGAGGTCATCGCTTCTCTCTGTACCCACTCCTCACGCTTGGTGCGCAATGGTATTGGTTTGATGAGTGCATGCTGGGAATAATCATAAAGACCAAGTGGGACCTGCCGCCAGATCGCGTAGAGCAGAGCGTCTAGATGATACCATTGACCAGGCACACACCGCTTGAGCTGTCCTGTGATCTGCTGATGCGTGATCGAGGAGGATGAAAGCACGCGACCGTTGGGACGCACATCCATCCAAGAGGTGCCTGTCTCTTTCCACCAGTGCAGAAACTGTTGTGCTTGTCCGACCAAGGTGAGCTCCGACCACTCAGGAAGCTTTGCTCCAGGCTGATAGCGCCGTTTTTCTTCGTCTGCGGGTTGCACACAGCAGAGTAACCCCAACGCTTTCGCCGTCTGAAAGACTTGATCCACATACACATCCTCGCCTGCCTCATCAGTACGGGTACGTCCATGCAGAAGCGGACGTATCTTCACGCGCAATCGCTTGGGCAGCCTATTCTCCTTCGTCGGCTCGATCACCATCTGGTAGCTCATGCCAACAACAGTCGCTAGGTCATAGAGCACAATGGGGTGCTGGCTCGCATGCTCCGCCGCTGCATTTTCCCCAAGAGGACGTAAGGCATACCGTTGGTCATCTTCAGCCCACAGCTCTGCTTCGTGTGAAACCTGGGTCAGCAAATCGGATGGTATGAAGAGCCAACGTGTCCCATCGCTCGTGAGCGTGTCAAAGGCAAGCGCATGTGCCTCTAATGTTGAGATTACTGCATTAAAGTCTCCTGGTCCAAGGTGGACACGTACTTCAGATGCCTTTACTTTTCCGCGTTGGCAGCACAGCCAGAGGAAGATTTCCTGTGCTGATGGTGAGAGCATATGCAAGAGTTCAAAAGCCATCAGCGGATGGCACAGTGCTTGAGCAACGCGCTGTTGAAGCTCCCTCGCAGAGAGAACAGGAACAGCATAAAAGCCATAAGAAGAATGTGCTCCGACATGACACTTGCTGGCAAGCTGGCTGAGTTGTTGGGTTGGCATCGTGGAAAGCAGGTCGAGAAGCTCAAAGTTGCTTCTGTCGGCCTCTGGTCTAAAGATCTCCAGACCCGTACGCCAGAGTTGCTCCAAACACTCTCTGAAAGGAAAGATCACTGGCTCCGATGGAGACCCGGCGCTTCTGCGTCCTTTTTTTGAAGGGGGCGAAAGTGTCCCTACATCAACCAGATACCATCGAGCACGCAGGCTTTCAGCAACTTCTTCCACACAAGCCGTGGGCAATTCTGTGGATTGGCATAAGCTCGAAAGCGTGAGACCTTGAGGCTCGACGGGGTTGCCACTCCCAACGAGGTGGAAGAGACAGAGCCTCTCCGGCGCGGACAGCACCTCCCAAACCGAACGGGCCGCATGTGCATTTTGCATCTGCTGCATAATCAGTGCAATGGTTGAAGCATCATTTTGTCCCGGTGAGACTCCCCAGACTTGAGCCACCAATGGCACCAGGGCACGCTCTTGCTCTAACTTCCTTTTCAATGACATCATTGAGACATCTCTCATCGCACGCAACCACTCCTGAGAAAATAAGGGTATCTTACAGGCACTAGCATAACAAAGATCACGGCCCCTGGCTAGTCCCTGCGACCATCTGACCATCTTGCCTGATTGCTCGTTGCAGGTCGAAGACACTCGACAACTCTCAGGTCTTCATTTACGGCTTGCTCATCTCGCCACCACTCTTTACCATCCTCTCCACACTCGACCAAGAGACCTTCACACGGCTCAGTTCCCGCTCTGTGGCTCTGGCTCAAGCTGGACTCTGCGGATCGCGTGGGATGGTGCTCGTCTGAATACGCTCAGTCCCGATGACGACAAGATCCGCTCAAAGAGTTGGCTGATTCTCTTTCACAACTGCTATACTACAAGGGGTAAGGACGAGAAAGATCCATCGCTCTTTGACTCAGACTGGTTCTTTCTCCACAACAGGAGTATTGGAGAGGAATGACTGATGTTAAAAGACACACTTTCTGGTTTAGACCGTGAACAACTGCAATTCCTTTTGCTGAAACTGGCTGAGCAAGAGCCGACCCTCACTCAGGTGATTGAAGAGTTGGTGAGGGCATCCAGACCTCTTTCACCTGAGACAGAGACCACTGCATCACGAGGGCGTGCCCATGGAGATACCAAGGCCGTGCGCCGCGAGGTCCGATCTCTCTTACAGAGTTTGGACCAGATGCGTTCCTCCCGATCCTACTGGTCTGTAGGTGAAGTCATCGATGGGCTGAGCCAGATACTTGAGCAGGGTTGGACATTCATCGAAGATGATGATGGGGTCAATGCACTCTCCCTGCTTGATGCGATCACCAATGCGTATGTCTCTGAGTGGATGGACTTAGATGACTCCAGCGGCGAGGCCAGTGACTTCTTTGCAGACTTGGGGCAAGCTTGGACCGAAGCTTTGCTCAGTTTAGACCTTTCATCTCAGCAGCGAGAGATTTGGGCAAGCAAGTTGGAGGCTTGGCAACACGAACTCGACGATTATGGAATCGACGAAGTCTTTGACGCTGCATACGAAGCTGCCCTGCATGGCTGGGATGATCCTCAACTGCAAGATCTTTTGAAGGGAACTTCCACCAACGATGACGCTTGGGATGCAGAAGTGCCAGCATTGACAGTCGCCCGACTCCATATATTAGAGCGGTGCGGACGCTTGCAAGAGTATTTGCGTCTTGCTAGAGTGCAAAGTCAGAAGGAAGCCTATGTTACTATGCTTGTGCGTCTAGATCGCACACAAGAGGCAGATGAGTATGGGCAGGACCATCTCTCGACTGCGCAGGAGACGTTTACACTAGCCAAGGCTTTGTATGACCACGGTGAACACGAGCTCGGCTTGCAAGCGGCTGAGAGGGGTCTTCGGCTCCAAGGCTCAAAAGCTCCTCTTGCTAAGTGGTTACGAGACCAAGCGGTGATCATGGGCAAGACAGCTCAAGCCCTTGGAGCTGCCGAGGTAGCCTTTCACGAAGAGATAAGCTTAGTCAACTATTTACGTATGGCAGAGATCGCAGGAGAACAGTGGTCAGAGCAGCGAACGAGGCTCCTAGAGGATGCACGCCACACCACATCGTACTTCCCAGAAGGCCAAGTAGATGTGTTTCTCCATGAGGGACTCATTGACGATGCCATAGCGGCGGTAGAAACTGGCGCAACCCATACCTTGGTGGAGCGGGTTGTGGACGCTGCCCTCCCATCACATCCCGAATGGGTGATCAAAACCTCCCGACGGCAAGCCGAGCCATTCATGAACGACGGCAAAGCGCAGTACTATCGTGTCGCGGCAAGCTGGCTGGCTCTGGCACGTACGGCCTATCGAAATATGGGTCGTGAAGAGGAATGGCAGGCGTATCTGTCTGAGTTACTGGGTCGTCATCGGCGCAAGTACAAGCTCGTGCCGATGCTAGAAGCACTGCGCTGAATGTGGCCGCTTGCTACCCTTTGAGCAGCAGAAGGGATCGCCTCATCTTGCTCTCCTGAAATGGCTCTTGTATCTTGATCTTTTCGGGAGGGCCTATGAGTCGGCACTCAGGCAGCGCCGTCAAATGTTCTTGTGCAAGAGTATACTCTGGATCAATGACGAGTGCCCGTTTCAATGCAGCTTCGGCCTGATCATAGCGTTCCTGCATGAGAAAGCAGAGACCCAAATTCCCCCACGGCTGCGGGAGACAGTCTCCTAATGCGATGGATGCCTGAAAAGACTGCCCTGCTTCATCCCACTTACTTACTCTCATCAGTTTCAGGCCACGCTGGAAGAGATCCTCCTGTTCGATTAGTTGATCGAGGGTAAAGCCGGGACCGCGTAGCTGGAGGGACTGTTCAACCATTTCACGGCTGAACTTCAATGCCTTCTCCAAGTTCTCCGCTAGGTCTGCTCTCTTATTCAGCTCTGATGCTCGTGTAAAATCTTTGAACGCTTGACCGATACGTATGATGTAAAGGCTTGACATTCCCCGGTTGAACCACAACTCGGCGTTCTTGGAGTCGAGAGAAAGGGCCTCGGTGAGGATATTAAAGCTCTGGTGATAGTGCTGGAGCAGGCCGTGTGCCGTTCCCAGTTTGGCTAGGACATCAGCGCGTTGGACTGCCTGCTGTGGAAGAAAGTTCAAGAGGCGTTCGCAGTTAGCAACTGCTTCAGCATAGTCTCCCTGAATGAGCTGGTTTTCAATGATTTTAGAATATTTGTCGATAGAAGATGAATGGGGAGCAATGCTCTTTTTCTGTTTCGATGGTCTTGATTTTTTCGACATGGTTCTCTTCACTTCCTGCTGGCTAATGATACAGGTACCATCGTTGTTCTGTTAGACAACATATCCTACAATCCTGCCTTTGTTAGTTCTTCTTTCAGTGCACGCAGATTTCGGTGCTGTTCACGTAGCGTGGTCACATAGTTCATCCACACCTCATTCTCCCCATGCTTCTCATACAATAAACGCATCTTGGTTAGATAGAGACAAGCCTCTTGATAGTTCTTGCGCTCTCGTTGCGCAATCAACCTTTCCACACGTTGTTGGTACAGTTCTATGGCCTCATGGGGTCGTGTTTCTTCCGCAGCCTTTGCCACCTTGAGGTCGATATCGAAGCCAGAAGAAGGATAGCCTGTCGTGTAGGTGTAGCCGTAGCGGTCCCTTTTTGCCATGCTCCTCAACAGGGACAACGCTTTGTCGATCTCCCCTTCGTCCACAGCTATCTGAACCAAGAGCAAGATTTTCCCTTCCTGTTCTAGATACGCGAGTAACGCTACTTGCATCGTCTCCCAGCGACCCAGTTGCAGTGCCAGACTGCGTAACTGCTGATAGTGATCGAGCCAAGGCTGCGTAGAGAAGATCTTTTCCGTGATCTCTAATTCCCCAGTCAGATGGTCTGTAGTCCGGTAGTACTTTTGAAGCCATTGTAGCACACTGATGGATGGCTTCTCCAAGAGACGCGCTCGAACCAAGCGCTCGGCCACCACAGACTGTTGGTGGGAGATGAACACGTCGGCCAGTTGCAGCAGTCTCGACTCATCGACCGAGTGGGCTTCTCTCTCTGCCTCCTCGACACGTCCAAGCGTCAAGAGACGATCAATGAGGGGTATCATGAGTCCAGCTTCACGGCAGATTTGCAAGTATTCTTCAGAGCTGAGCGTCTCTTTTTGCAAGTCCAACAAGAACTGGCCATATGCCGAACGCTCCGAACCTGCGACCTTTGTCAGCCTTGGACGAATCTTCTCCGCGAGCACATTTCGTTCCAGCGGCGTTGTGTGTCCAATGAGTTGTTCTGACGCATCCTCCGCAAAACCTGGACGCTCATAGCTCTCCAGGTCTCGCTGGTAGACCTCAAAAAGCACAGCAATAATCTTCTCCCGTGCAACCCTGTCCGTCTGCGCATTGGCCAAACAGGTCCCTAATGCTGCAATGCAGGCTCGGACAAACGCTTCTAATCCCTCTTCCTCTGGATAGTACGGTTCTTCTTCATACTCTTCCTCCTCTTCTTCCTCCTCTTCATAATACAGATGAGAATGTTCAACTATCTCGTTGATCAGGGTTTCGTAGATGGTTACAGCCCCAAGGAGGTCTTTTTGCTGAGCCAGGCCATCAGCCGTTTCTTTGACTTGAGCGAGTGTCTCTGCAATGTTGGCCGTCTTGCCCCTGAATGCATCAGCGATCTGAGGAGCAAAGAGAGCCGTCTTGACAGGCACCATGTGTTGCGCGGGGCGCATGAGGTAGCCGTCGGGATGACGGACCCAAAACTGTCGCATATGCCAGGGGGAATCCGCGAGCTCACGCACGATGTCTGCCTGGGCTTCTCTGGCCTGTTGGTAGACAGCATCAACATCTTCGACGAGCAAAACAATTTCCACCCCACTGCCGCGCTGTCCTGGCGCTAGAAGGTGCAGGCCGACATCAGCCCAGTACGCGCTCGTGTCTGCTGCAAGTTGCACAAAAGTCTCCCCATGAGCCACCTCAGCATACTCATTGGCTTCACGTGCGATGACACGAAAGCCTAGAACCTTTTCAAACCAGAGAATGGATTGCTCAAAATCGCTCACACACATCTCAACCCAGCTTGTTTTCGTCATGACTTAACCACCTTTCAAGCCTCTCCACTGCTTGCGCATTCTTGCAAGTGCCTTGCATGATGAAGAATGAGTCAATCATATCATAGAAGTTACCGCTTGACGAGAGCAGCTTCAAAGCAGAGCCACATCTCCTTTTGCTCACCTTTTACACACGCAACGAGCAATGAGGATTTTTCATTGAAAGACAAAGCCTCGGCACACGCTGGTCATGCAAGGCTTGTCGAGGACCTTCTCCTGCGGATACAATAGGCATATGGAAGCAAGAATCAGTCTTATCACATTAGGTGTTCAAGATCTTGACACCTCTATCACCTTTTATCGAGACGGGTTAGGGTTGCCACTGCGTGAAGGCACTGACGGCATCGCCTTCTTTGAACTCAAGGGCACATGGCTCGCTCTCTTTCCTCTACAAGCCTTGGCTGCCGATGCGGGTGTCTCCTCACAAAGAGGTGCTTTTGCAGGTTTTACCCTTGCTCATAACGTGCGCTCAAAACAAGGGGTCGATCAGGTTTTACAGCAAGCTCAAGACGCTGGTGCAGTGCTCATCAAACCTGCGGCTTCGACTGACTGGGGTGGCTACTCTGGCTATTTCCAAGATCCCGATGGGTATCTGTGGGAAGTTGCTTGGAATCCGCACTTCTGGATCGAGTAGCCAAGCTGTGATGCACACGTTGTGCGGCAAAGCTGAAGGGAAGTCGATGACGTATCCTCTCAACGTTTCGGGGAAAGCTCAACTTATGACAGGGTTCTGCATGCTCTTTCGACAGGGATGGGTCTCTATTGGGAAGAAAAGGTGGGGAAACCGCAACACCATGTTTGAGACGGTTCAATCTCAGAACATTCGCATGAATCGTATTAAAAGGAAACAGCTTCAATTTCTTCATGCCCAGGAGGTAGCCAACTGGGCATCTTGAGAGCGTTCCAGAATGAGATGAGCTAAACTGGGCAAGGTGTTCGCTTGAGCAATTCGATCATAGAAATACTGATACATATTGACTCCGAGCTTGCTTGCAGTGGCAACAATCGTCTGAAACGTATCCCAAGCCCTAACTCCTTCTCTGGTACATGCCTGTAGACTCACATCGCGCTTGCGTACTCGCTGTCTGGCACCTAGTTCGGCAGGATTGTTGTGTAAGGGGATTTCAGGATGGGAAAGCACCATGAGTAATGCTTCCTTCTTAGCCAAGGTAAGGGCTTTACGCTTATCCAACTGTTCGTAGCCAGTGGTCTGCTCGAAGAGATGCTCAAATTCCTGTTGCAAGCAGTGCGCCTCTTCCTGATTGGGATTTTGTCGATAAGCCAAGAGCTTGCGGTACAACTTCCAGAAATCCTCTTTGAAAGTGTCCAATGTTTGGCAATGGTAAGGGATGTGTGGAGTCAACTTCTTGTCATGGCGAAACTCATGAATCCAACAGAGCGCTAACTCAACCGTCAACCAGTTGAACTGTGGGGCATCGTCACAGACCAGGAGTTCTCCTATCGGCCAAATCGTTTGGGTTCGGTAGGCGGCTATCGCCAGGCCATCCTTGATCAGTTTCCGTTGTTTCTTCCCCAGTTTGGGCAGATGCTCATCGAGCAATCTGTCCAGTTCGTCTTCCTTCCAATCTTGCTCGTGGGGGAGGAGTTCAATGAGCTTCTCGCACCAGATCTTCGCTACCCCCAACTCCTTCAAAAGGGGAAAAGCCAGTTCATTCAAGCGGAATGCTGGATCAGTTCCACTCTGGAGGACTCGAAGAAGACTGAGGCGATCTTTCGATGGTGAGGTGTAATAGGCTGTAGAGAACGGATTGCACAGCACATGGCACTGCTCGTTCTTGCCATCTACTCTGGTTGCCGTGCTGTCTAGATGTTGCCACGGGCTACTTGCTAGTCCGGCCTGTACTACTGCTGCACTCTCGGCGTGGAACTGCTCCTGGTCTTTTATCAGGAAATGGGAGAGTTGTCCTGCGCTGATAGACATTCCAACTGTCTGTAAAAGTTCGAGGATTTTCGGCTCACTCATGCCACCGGAATAGTAGAGTGCCAACACCCAGGCTCTCACTCCTGGCCCAAACTGCCCTTTCTAACCAGGGGGCATTTCTGCGAGGTACGTTTGTTTTTGGCTTGGAGAGTAATACTTCTCTTTGCGGAACCTGATATTCTCGGTACGAAACTCAATGTCCTGCACAATCACCTCTTCATATCCCTTAAACTTTGCATCTTGAGGGAGTTGTTTGTGATCAACCTTCAACACCTCGATCCGGTCTATCCTTATCCCAGCTTTCTTAGCTTTCTTGTCATGAGGTTTGGACTCGCGGCGCTCTTTTTCTGAAGATTGATCACGAGCTGGCTTGTTCGCGTTGATCTTTGGCTTGCCTTGTTCACCCTTGAGTCGATTGTTCTCATCGCGCAGTTGTTGGATCTCTTCGGCTTGCTCTTGAATGGTGGCATGCTGCTTTTCCACCAAGTTCATCAGGTACAAGACCACCTTGCGCACTGTTTCATCTTCTCTTGTCTTGGGATCGAAGTTTTCTAGCATACCTCCAGTATACTGGAGCCGCCAATTTTAGCCTGAGGCTATGCTGCCCCTGAATGTTGAGAGGATACCGAGAATCGCCGTCCATTCCGCTCGGACCATCGTGAGACGAGACCAGGCACCACGCTTGTGCCCAGATACGCGAGATGAACCTGCACGACGGGTTCTCCTTTGCCGAGGAAGTTGGCCTGAGCCCCAATACCCATGCGGCGCGTGCCGCTGAAGACGATTGGCTTCCCCGAACGCTCTGCGGCCAGAGAACGCAGCCCGCCGAGGCCCGCAAGACGACGACCGGCGCACGTTGCCCGCTTTTTCCGCAACCATTTGCGCTCTTTGGTTCAATGTCATAGAATTAATATAACTTACATAATTCTCCCTCAGTTCTACCCAAAAGCCCAGCGGATGTCAAGGCAAACAGGACCACCAAATCATACACATTGCATCATTCACAGAATTGCGATAAGATAGAGACATGCCTTTGGAGGCTTTTTCCTTGTGCTTTGACACAAAACGCGGGCGTTCGGACAACAGAGAGGAAAAAAGATGGTATGGCAATGGTATGGTAAAAGATGGCAATTTGGGTTTATCGAGTAATGAGGCGCACTTGTGCGGCTGGGCGAAAGAGAAAAGATGAACAGAACTATGGGGAGTTCAGACCACATGCCCTCTCGCTCGTCGGCGTCTTGTCGGACCCCCTTTTTCCCTGAATGGGTCCGCTTTGCCCCCTCTGCGATGCCATCCACCCAACATCGGAAGGCTTCTTTGTCCAGACAGGGCGTCTCGTCTGCCGTGTTGCTATGCATCAGGCGCTTTCTGGTTCCTCAACTGGACCCGCGTATGCAGATATGCCTCAAAACACGAGATGCCATTCGAGAGCCTGCTTGCTCTCAAACAAGCAGAGAAGCCAAGAGTTTTCCAGGTTCTCCGTCAGGCACGATCAGACAAGAATTGAGAGAAATTACACGACTTCATGGATAAAGAATACTATACACCGAAAGAAGTACGCGCATTACTTGGTATGACGTACAGCGGATTACAGAATCAGATCAATACCGGAAATCTCCATCCCGTTATCCCCCCAGGACGCAAACAGAAACTCTACCTCAAGCAGGAGGTCGATACACTCAAGGCACAACGAGAAGCGTGGGAACGCAGCCACCACGTGGCACAGGCGGCTGTGCCTCCCACGTTCGGGCAAGCCAGCATAGCTGATCTGCGAGAAGCGGCAGAACTGGCTGATGCCGTCTTCGGCACAGGCCATCCTCTTTCTCTTCACACACGTCTGGCATGCCTGCAAAAAAACCCCGCTCTTGACTACGTGCTCAAACAGGGAGACCAGATTGTAGGCTTCTTTTCTCTGCTTCCCTTACCATCTCAAACCATTCTTGATCTCTTGCAGGGACGCCGCACCGTCTCTGACCTGTCTGCCAGAGACATCTTACCTTCTGTCCCTGGGCAAACCGTAGACCTCTTTGGTCTGGCTCTTGGGGTGCGTCCAGGTGCCAGCCTCAAGACGCGCCGCACGTGGGGAGAACTCCTGCTGCTTGGAGCCAGGCGGGTGATTGTCAACCTTGGTCATCTTGGCATCATCATTGCCACCCTCTCGGCCCAGAGCGAGACCCCTTTGGGCTGCCACCTCATCACACATCTTGGTTTCACCCAAATCGTCTCTCCTCTTGAGGGCCTCCACAACTTTACCATTGATGTCGAACCTTCAGGTCTCCCTTTTCTTCTTGATTACA
>VBJK01000274.1 GCA_005879655.1 Chloroflexota bacterium
CGAAAGAAGAGACGCGCATTCATCAAATGCAATTATGAGCACAAGAAAAAGAAACGTTCGATGTTGATCATGATGATTTCAATGATAGCTTCATGATAATCATTTACAATTCTTTTGACGATCTCAACGATGATCTTAGTGATCATGTAAGTAAGGGTTGGGCAACCCTGGAGCCAATAGGCAAGCAAGACGTTGACCACGTGTCTTCATCATCATCCCCGCTTCTTTGTCTTGGCGAGAATTAGGAAGGAAAGTCTTCGTTTCGCAACGCTCACAATACTACCGTTCTTCATAAACTCCAAACAAGTTCGTATTTACGCAACTCAACTTTTAATCGGTTCACATGGCTCCCCCCCGTAAATCAGTTACAGTGAAATCGGCCATCAAACCCGTCACGGGACCAAGTCGAGTAACCAAGACACAGGCTAGGAAGACAATCAAAAGGGCGACAGGCTCGCATAGACTTCGCACGATCCCACCGCCTTCGATTACCTCCTTGGAATCGTCTCCTTCTCGAGAATCCGTCGTTTCCAATACTCAAACCCTCCATTCTATTCATTCCAAAGATAACCATGCTGAATCGAGAGCTCTTAATCGTTTAAGCACTATTCTCGAAGAAGGGTTCCGCAATATGGGCCTTGAAATTCGTCGAGCAAATGCGTCAACGTTTGATCAATTGACGGAGAGGATTGAAGGGGCTTTGGAAAAATTATCTCGAAACACTCGCACAGCTGAGAGTGACAGTCCAGGTACGTCTCATACCCCTCTTCTTTCCTTGCCCCCTGCAACTACGACCGATGTTCTCCGCCGTTACAACTGGGTCGAGAAGTCAGTGATCGAATCTATCGCGAATGAAGCCTTCGACATAAATAACCTTCCGAAGCTCCACCGATCGGAGGAATTCCGTAACCAACATGTCAAAGCAACGGCAAAGGGAATATATCAACCTTTTGATAAAAATGAAAAGCCAGAGGTCTATATGACAAACACCAGATTGCACCTTACCTTTGACGAACCTTCCAAGTTTTTCAGTGCATGGGAGATCTACGTGGCAATACGTACCGCGTTCGCCCCAGACAGAGCTCAAGGTTTTGCATTGTTTGCCGAACGAATCTGGTACTGGATTTTACTCCCTCATCCCTGGGCTGCCATACTTAATTACATTCTCGAGTTCTTTCGCAATCACCAAAGCGCGCCTATCGAGACTTGGTATGTTCCTGATACTGTCCTCGTCGTCGATAACATCGGGGTGGGTTCACACAGGTCAACTGGTAAACGCATTGGATCGCCAAAGGGGGGTAGTAACAAATCAGGAACCGGTTATAAGAAACCGGGCGATGATAAATCTACCCAGGTCTGTTACAATTGGAACACCTTGGATTATGGTTGTCGAAGAAAGAACTGTGAACGTCAACATGTTTGTTCGACCTGTAATCAAGCAGGACACAGAAAGTTTCAATGTCCTCCAAAATGACTCAAAACTGAGCCTGCAAACACACTCGTCTCTAAACCTCTAACGGTGCACTTCTCAACGGCTAATCCTCCGGTATACCGCCAGGTACCCGGCCTGGTACTTTCATCCTCTTATACACATGAACACACACCTGATCGTCTTGAAACCTACGACTCGGAGATTAATAACAATCTCGATCATACAGGTTTCAAACGTCACTCAGGTGATTCCTGTTCTGTATCTCTTTTAATCTTACAGGCAATTCACGAACAATTAACATCCCTGACACACCTCTTGATAACCTTGTGGTTGAGAGGCAACGTCACCGGGTATACAATTGTTTACATTTGCCTCTTACATTAGTCAATCACAGGAAAAACACGTCCTAACACGGACATACTCTTCTCTGTATCTGGCATATCTCTTCCATCGTCTTCCGCAAACGCTTTGCATCCAGGGGAAATTGCTGAACTTCTCAGTCTCTACCCTGACCAGCGTTTCGTAGATACACTTATTACAATTGCTACGTCTGGGGCACGGTTAGGCTATGTCGGTCCTCTCACTGGACAAACTCAACAGCCAAATCACGCTTCCAGCTACTCGCATGCCGATGTCATTACCAAGCAAATTCAAAATGAAGTCGCAAAGGGACGTGTTAAAGAAATCGCATCCCTTCCCCCGAATTATTTCTGTTCACCAATCGGCTTGGTACCTAAGATATCTAACGGCATACAAATCGGCTGGCGGCTTATTTTCGATCTTTCTTCTCCAGAAGGATACTCCGTCAACGATTATATTCCTAAGGAATACGGAACGATCGCGTATGAAACCCTTGATGACGCCATCCGTCTAGTAGCCCAAGCCGGTAAAGGCGCAAAAATGATGAAGCGAGATTTGAAATCTGCTTTCCGTCATATTCCTATTAATCCGTGCGATTACTGGTTATTATTGTTCGAATGGCAAGGCAAGTTCTATGTAGATATGTTCCTCCCCTTTGGACTACGTACAGCCCCAAGAATATTTAACTTGTTCTCCGAAGCCCTACATTGGGTATTTGAGACTCTCGAGGAATGGAATGTCACTCATTATCTGGACGACTTTCTCGTCGTATTTCCTCCTGGCGTGGACATTACTCCTTATTCCAATCAGTTCGACAGAATATTGGCTACATTTGGACTATCAAAGTCAGCAGAAAAGGATTCAAGCGGTTGTGTCGTCATCCATCTAGGTTTCGAATTCGATTCAAACAAGATGGAAGTTCGTCTTCCTGACAATAAGAAACAACGCGCCCTTGACGCAGTCAATTCACTAATATCATCTTCTTCGGTATCTCTCACATCGTTGGAGTCGACTCTCGGTTTCCTTTCCCATTGTTGTCAAGTTGTACCCTTGGGACGCCCTTTCCTTCGTAATTTATTCTCTCTCCTTTGCCGGTACGAGACAAAACGACGCTTTACGATAGTTCATATCCCCCGAGCGATAAAAGGCGACTTGCACTGGTGGAAGGCATTTCTCATGTCATGGTCATCTATTTCGATTATTCAAATCTCTCGAGTAAATCATGATATCGCTACTGATGCCAGTGGCCTCAAAGGAATTGGTGGCGTTCATAAACGTCATGTTTTCTCAGAACGAGTTCCTACTCGACATAAACAAAAGCACATTGACTGGAAAGAGATGTTTGCGATATTGCATGCGTTTTTACTTTGGCATCAATTGTGGTTTCACGGTACGGTACGAATTGCATGTGACAATACTGCAGTAGTGGATGCGATCAATAAACGATCAATCAAAGGAGCAACGATTCGTCCACTTCAAACAATTTTACTGGTTGCGGCTGTGCACGACATCAATCTACTTGCGTTCTGGATTCCATCAAAAGAGAACATCGTTGCAGATGCGGCCTCACGACACGATTATGAAAAGTTGGCTAATCTGGGTTTACAGGTCACCCGCCAATCAATAAACGTGTCCGTCTTGCGCCGGAAGCTCAAGTCCTTCTACGAAGCTCCCTCGCACCATCAACCAGACAAAACTACAAACGAACTCGAGACTATTATGAATCGTTCTGTCGATGTCACGGATATATCGCGTTCCCTTCCACTGTCGAATCCATCACAAGTTGGCTTGCATACGTCATGCGCTCGGCAAAACCTACAACAGCAAAGAATTACCTTAAAGCCATCCGGTTCTATCATATCGAAAAAGGTTTCTCAACTTCAATATTCGACAATCCCCTCGTTGAACTCATTATCAAGGGAGGGAAGCGTATTTATGGGGAAGGAACCAAACGACTACGTCTCCCACTTACCTTCACTATCATCACACGGATTATTGGATTCCTCCGTGACGATGAAGAATCGGTCAACGTCAAGGCGGCAATCTGTGTGGCATTTACCGCCTTTTTACGATGTGGAGAATTTACGTGGGATTCTCCATGGACCGACAATGGACTCTTCCTCGCACGTAAACACATCCAGTTTCGCCCCGATAATTCAGTGACTCTTACTCTTCCCGCTTCTAAAACAGACCCTTATCGAAAAGGTGTGACCATTCAACTTGCGGCATCTCCATCTTCAGTATGTCCCGTCTCTGCTCTCAGGGTACTATACTCTCGCTATCCACGTCCTTCAAATCACCCTCTTTTTTGTCGCCCTCATGGATTAGCCTTTTCAAAACGATTCTTTATCTCCAAGATCCGCGAATTACTGCTCCGTGCTGGGATTCCCTCTGTCGGTTTTTCAGGGCATTCTATCCGCAAAGGGGCTGCGGTCACCGCCTCTTTGAACGGCATCTCCAAAGAAAATATTAAGCTCCTCGGACGGTGGAAAAGCGATGCTGTCGACGTTTATATCAATGAACTTCACGAATCCGATCTTATTCACAAATTACTCTCTCTCAATTCCCAACTTCATAAATCCCCTAGCTCTCTGGCACCAACGAATTTCAGGAGCTCTACGGCTTCTCAAACCCGTCGTATGGCATCTCAAGACTTGCAGAGAGCCTTCGCGCGATGACGCGAACCGGCAATGGAGTTATCTGTATCATATATTTGTATCATAAGGATGTGACGTGAATTGGAAGTAAGGGTTGGGCAACCCTGGAGCCAATAGGCAAGCAAGACGTTGACCACGTGTCTTCATCATCATCCCCGCTTCTTTGTCTTGGCGAGAATTAGGAAGGAAAGTCTTCGTTTCGCCCGGTCCCGCCCACCCTTCGTGTGTTTGGTATGTATTTGGTATTTAGTTGCTCTCTTATGCATCGGCTTCGGGTGCCTCGGCATCTCAAGACTTGCAGAGAGCCTTCGCGCGATGACGCGAACCGGCAATGGAGTTATCTGTATCATATATTTGTATCATAAGGATGTGACGTGAATTGGAAAGAATTTTATGTCATATTAAATATAACTTTATATCAATTTATAATTTTTAATGATCAACTTCAATTACTTTAAAATCAAAATAAATGACTT
>VBJK01000275.1 GCA_005879655.1 Chloroflexota bacterium
TAAAGCATGTTGTATATCTGGCCTTATATTGCGTAGCATGTCCTTCATTATTAAGAGCCGAATACCTTCCTTCTCTGCTTGCCTTCTTGCGCCATTTGAGTAATCGCTTGTCGTTACAAAAATACCAAATTGTGATGGAATTCCTACATCTTTCAGTTCTCCAACAAACGCATCAATATATTCTACTCCAATACGCTTCTTCTCATTTTTACATTCAAATGCCCATCGAACAGGATATCCACATACTTCAGAACTGAGTAACACATCTATTTCACGTGTGAGTTCCTGGCTACCGATTGGTGCAAGCTTCACATTGCGCTCAACTTTTACACCATCACCTTCATGCATACTCGCGACAATAGCCTCAATCATCCTTCCCTTTGAAACAGTAGACTGTGTTCCCGATGTTGTGTGATTAAAATGTTTCTTGGCTTTACTCATATCGTTCCTTAACTCTCCTACCTGGATATATGTAACATATTTTATTATAAATCGAACAGTGTTGAGACTTACAAATCGAGTGACGACGAACTGAGAAAATCAGAGGTTAACACTTTTAGAACAAAAGTCGGCACTCCCCATCTAGTTAGGATCATGGCTGTACCTCATCCGTATGCTCCGCAGCAGTGTCCCTTAACCACGGCTACAGAGTTGGCACGATATATCGCTGCTCAATATCCCATAAGAGCCGGAGCGGATCACCTACCGCGAAGAGTCCTGTGGTACCCTTGTATGCGATGAGCGGCATCCCCTCATGAATTGCACGATGCAGGCTATACCTTCCCCATATTGCGCGGTGTCTCGGTTGGCCGTTTCTGAAGGTGAACCGCCCACCATGCGCCCCCGCATTCCGACAGTGGTACAGGAACTCCCATAGTGGCTCCGTATTGTGGAATTTTTCTGTTGCTTCGTATGCATGAACTAGTAGAGCTGATACCGCAGAAAGCTTTAGATCATCCACCAAGTGTGCAATGTTTGCTCCTAATTGGCGCATAGTAGCAAAGGCATCTATCGTAATGCGCTGGTCTTGGAACTCGGACACTAAGACCAGCGGTGGGTGTAGCTCTTCGATAGACGCCGCCTTTAAGCGCTCGATAAGTTCAGTATTGCCTCTGCTTCTTGCATCAGCGAGAAGCTCCTGGTATGTAGCATCAGGAAGTTCCTTTAGCGAGAGAGATATGCCAGCAGCGCCAAACTCTTTGAACGCAAGCAAGAGAACTTCATAATTCAACACCATGTGGAAAAAAGGTGAATTTCGTTGGAATTGATAGAGAAGGATACTTGTACTCATCGGGAGAATCTCCATTTCTGTATGTAAGAGTATGGGCGGGATGGAACCCCCTTGCAACTGTATCTTGATCTGTATGGCTCTGGAAACTGCACCAGAGGATAGTTTTTGAGGCATCGCTGTATAAGGCACCAAGCCTCTCTGTAAGCAGAGTATAAGCTAAGCTTAAGATTACTGCAAGACTATGAAGAGTGCTGTCAACACTAGACTGACCCCGCTATCCAGCCGATGAGCGGGCAGAGCTGCCTGTCTCCTTACCGTCAGGGTAATATCATCAACCATCTCGACTCCGCATGAAAGACCGCTGACTGCCTGCGGTTGAGACAGCGCCGTTGCCTGACCTGCTTTGAGTGCATTGGCCAGCCGTGTGAGCACATCCTCTTGCTCAGTGAAGAATGGATTGCGGGGGTATGGGATGTTCCATATCGATGGGAGCGTTGCCGCCAGAGGAACGTCTGATGAAGACTGGCCACTGCTCACTCCCAGTTGCGCGGCGATACTCCTCAATTGAGCATTCCCACCATTGTAGGCCAATGCGGCCATGATCAGTTCCTCTAACCGGCCTTGCGCCTGTGCCCATCGAAGCAACTCAAAGACGTCGGGAATGCGCTGATCAGGGCCGCTTGGAGCTGTTTCTTTTGTGGGCCATCCAGTTGCATCGTGTCTCTGCTCTCCTGCGATCACTCATTGCTGTCTTGCCGTATAGCTCAACGAAATATACCTACAGTATAGACAATTCTGGCTCATCAAGCAAGAAGCCAGTGTATCAGAACATGCCGAGGTCATCCCATCAGCTCCCAGATCCGGCACACCAACGAGATCCAGAATGCATGGCCCATGTGTGCGCGTCGGGAGATCCGGCGCTCGCACACCACAGTCAACCACAGACAGCCGATGAGACAACACTCACACACCGGCACTGACAAAACACCACGTTCTCAATGCGACTCCTTTGTTTCACCAGTCATCCAGATCGGCACAGCCTCGCGGCCTTTTAACACTCACAGAGAAGGACAAGATGGGCGTTCTGTATTGTTAGCAATAAATACCTGTTCATTGATTTTTACATGTAAAATACCATATAATTACGTTAGTACTATCTTGGCCTACTGCTTCTGTCTCTGCTGTATGGTCAGTGGAAGGCTCTCACTCCTTTACTCTGGAAGAGTGTCTTTTACACGTTGCTTCCAGACGAAAAGGCGTCACTCACTCTGTCAAAATGAAAGAGGAAAAAGACTCTCATGGATGTTGGATTGTTGAGAAAAAGTTTCGACCTGATTGCCCCAACCAAAGAAGCATTCGCGCACGCGTTTTATGCCCGTCTCTTTGAGCAGTATCCCGCTCTTCGACCACTCTATTCACAAGACATCAGCGTGCAGGCTCGTTCGTTCGCCGCAACATTGCAGATGATCGTCTCGGCAGTCGAGCGCGAAGAAGATCTTGTCTCGGCTGTGCGCAAATTGGGGGTCAAGCATGTCTGCTATGGGGCCAAAGCCGCACACTATCCGCTTGTTGGAGCAGTCCTGCTCGATACCTGAGCGTGCCTACTTGGGCAATGGGTTTACACCTGCCATGCAGCAGACTTGGGCCAGTGCCTATCAGTTCATCAGCACGCAGATGATCCAAGCTGCTGAAACTGGAGAGCTTTTAAGAGAAAAAGATGGAAAGAGCTTAAAGAGCTTTTCGCAAGCTTGCACAAAAGAGGTCCATCACTAGATGGCTCGTGCAAAAATGCTCATATCCCTCCATAAGGAGATACCTATGTCAGTATCCACCCAGTGCTACGACTTTGAAATTCCACCAGAACGTGTAGCGGCACACCCACGTCCCAAAGCTTCACAGCTTCTCCTGACATACACAAAAGCTACAGGAGAGATCAATCACTCCACCTTTTCCCGTCTTGGAGCATTTCTCCATCCTGGAGATGTGATGGTGTTCAACGATTCCAAGGTGCTTCCAGCGAAGGTGCATCTTTGTGGAGAGAAGTGGTCTGGACAATTCCTTATTCTCCTGCGCCCGTATGCCTTTCCTGATGAGCAGTGTCTCTTGCTCAAAGAGGTGCAGGTCATCTCCTCTGCTCAACGCTTCGAACCCGGGAGCATCCTCCCTCTTATGGGTGGTGCCCAATTCGCAGTACAGGGTGTTATCCAGAGTGCAGAGGAGTATACACACTACCGAGGAGTGCTTCATTTTCCCGAAGCCAAGCCTACGACCCTGGAAGCATATTTGAACACGTGGGGTGAATTACCCCTGCCACCGTATCTCAACCGACCTACCCTCCCACAGGATAGACAGGATTATCAGACCAGCTATGCATCTCACCCAGGGTCCATCGCGGCCCCGACTGCTGGTCTCCATTTCTCTCCCGCTCTTTTGCATCACCTTGCTCTCGCAGAGATTGAATTGCTTCGGGTAACGCTCCACATCGGCTACGGAACATTCCGTGCATTTTCCACTGCTACGGTTGAGGAGCATCATATGGACCCGGAGCACTACTCTGTCTCCAAAGAGACGGCGTTGTCGCTTTGGAGGGCGTTGCGAGAGGGGCGACGAGTGATCGCTGTTGGAACGACCAGCGCCAGGACACTCGAAACGGTGGCGGACACACTCTGCTCGGATGTTGCACCATCGGGCGACCTAGTGGGGGAATCGCGTCTCTTCATCTATCCGCCTTTCACGTTTCGGGTCCTGAGTGGATTGATCACCAACTTCCACTATCCCAGGACAAGTGTGCTTGCGCTAACCGCTGCCATGTGCGGAGGCCGAGATATTCTGATCGACACCATCTACCAAGAGGCCCTTAGACGCGACTATCTCTGGTTCTCATATGGCGATGCCATGCTCATTTACTAACGAAATAAAGCCTGCGACTAAGGAGCATACAAAGATGAGTCATTTGCAAGAGGAAGACTGGGTTGCATTCAGGGACGAGTTGCTTCGAGAAGCAAAGCGGCGCGGCTTTGTCGCAGCGGGCATTGCGAGCGTAGAACCCTACACGCAGGAACGCGAATGGGCGATCCAGGCTCTTGAGACAGGCCGTATGGAAGGCATGGACTGGTATACACGTCACCATATTGAGATGGCGTCCGACTTTCGAGCACAGTTTCCTTGGGTGCAATCGGTTCTCTCCCTCGCTTGGCCGTATCGACCATCTGCCACACCAGGACTCCCGATGATTCCACTTGCGAGCGTCGCAGGCAGACCACGTGGGAGGATTTCTGGCTATGCCTGCACGACGAATGGCACAGACGGGAACAGGAGGACACTGGACTACCACATCCATCTTTCCAGAGCGTGCGCCGCACTGCGTGACTGGATACGCCAATCGTATCCCGATGCGAAAGCGTTGCATCAGGTCGATCACAAGCACTCGTTTGACCGCGCTTGTGCCGTGCGTGCAGGCTTGGGATTTACTGGCAAGCACGCGCAACTCTTGACAGCTTCAGCGGGCTCCTATGTGTTTTTAGCGGAGCTGCTTCTCTCGCTCCCTCTGCCTCCAACTTCACCAACAAAGCGCAACTGTGGGACGTGTAGCGCCTGCCTGCCTGCCTGTCCCACAGGTGCCATTCTTGCTCCTGGTGTGATAGATGGGCCACGCTGTATCGCCTATCTGACAATTGAGCATCGAGGGGCTATTCCTGAACATCTTCGTTCACTCATGGGAACCTGGATTTTTGGGTGCGACGTGTGTCAGGAGGCTTGTCCAATCAACAAGCGATTAGCACCAACTCCCTTAGAGTGTGGGGATGCAACCACAGCGAGAGGGCCAGTTCCTTATCCGGATCTTGTCGAATGTCTCGAACTCACTCAGCAGGAATTCGAGAAGCGGTTTGCGTATACCCCTGTGTGGCGAACTGGACGAGAGGGCCTAGCTCGTAATGCTGCAATTGCTCTTGGTAATGCTGGTGACACTGAAGCCATTCCTGCTCTCGAAACCGCTCTACAGAGCGATCCCGACCTCGTTGTTCGTGAGTCGGCAGCATGGTCGCTCGCCACATTGAAAAGCGGCAGAGTGCGAAGTTCGCATGACCCGTTTTCGTAGAGTGCTCGAAGCTTGGCCATGAGCAGCATCATGGTGAGATCACTGGTGCGCCTCGTCTCTTAACGAACGAACAATGCTCGTCGTTTGCGTTGTCATTGCCTACAATGCGAATACCTACAAAAAAATGGCATTGCATTACAAATCACCCAATGCCGATGGTAATCGGTGAGAGTCACACACCAGCCACGGACCTCAGCGATACGCCACGCTCTTCATCGACGAGACACAAAGAGAGCCACGAGAACCGCTCAGCCTGCGTTGCTTGTTCGGCCTCACGCGTTGGTCTCATCATCGTGAACCGTCGAGGGTGCTCGTTGCCCACGAGACGACCCGGTTCCCGTCGTGAGTGCCGATCATCTCCACGATCTGCCAATGCGAACACAAGCGCTCACATTGCACAACCACGCGAATCTCCGCATCATCAATGACTACCCATTCTTGGCCATAGTATCGCTTCGCTAATACGTGGTCACCGCACACCTACCCTGGACGCTCATTAATACCCATTGGATGACAAACAGTTCCACCGTATAACGAGGCCCGCCCTGATCAACCATGACTCCCGTGACACCACGCGAGATCTGAGAGCGGATCTGCGATGGCCTCACTTTGAAGATCGTTGTCCTGCATTGACAATTTGTGGGGGTCGTGCTTCTGTGCTGGATGCTCATACATGTTCATCCAGGAATGCGTCTCAACCTCAGATTTACGCTAGCGAGAAGGCATAGAGTTTGTTATCAGAAGAACCTACATAGACAACGCCATTGGTCACTGCTGGTGAGGAGGAGCCGATCCTCCCGGCATCCGTAGGAGTAACCCATTCCTGGTGTCCGGTAGTAGCATTAAATGCATACAAGTTCTTGTCATAGGAAGTACGATGCCGCGATGCGGCACACAAGGGCATGAAAATGAACTCTACTAGTGAACAGTGAAGGGAGGTTGTGGTCGGTTTAGCGATTGATGCTTCATGCTCGAGTAGGAAGTTGACCCGGATGCGTCCAGAATACATGATTACAGCTCAAGTCCATAGGCCGTAAGCACGCGAAGGAAACTTGTTGTCGTTTCCGCATCCACCACTCTTCACTCTCTACCAGATCATCTGAGCCAAGAGAAGGAGCTGCCTAATGCAAGTCGTTTACCAACGCTGCGCCGGATTAGATGTTCATAAAAAGACAGTCGTGGTTTGTGTGCTGATCACCGAGGCTTCTGGCACCGTCCAAAAACACATCCGCACATTTTTGACGATGACCGCCGATTTGTTCGCCTTAGACGAATGGTTGCAAAGTATGCAAACCACTCATATAGC
>VBJK01000568.1:0-824 GCA_005879655.1 Chloroflexota bacterium
CGGAATGAGGCGGCGCCAGAGAGTAGAGGGTAGAAGGGTGTGGAATTGAGCAGTTGGGAGTTGAGTTGAAGGAGTTTGTGGATATGGTCAGATTCTTTAATTTCATTGATATAGGCGTCAACAGCATCACTTTTCCATCGCCCGAGAAGTTTGATGTCTTCTCTGGAGATGCCATTCGCTGCTGCAGTGACTGCTGCGCCTTTCCGAATGGAATGACCTGAAAATCCCGCCGTTGGGATGCCAGCCTGAAACAATAATTCGTGTATTCTAAGGAGGACATATTGTTTAGTGAACGCTTGGCCATGGGGGCGGGTAAAGAGCGGTTGGAAAGGCGAACATGGATAAGTCTTGAAGAGTTGCACAAGTGCCGCTACAGGGCATAATGGAGATGATGAGGAAGCAAGATGAATATTGACACCCTTGTGATAGGGGTCCGTTTTGGACGCGGGAAGAGTGAGAGTCACCGAATTTGTATTGAACGAGATGTGTTTCCGGGAGATGTAGGATTTATGATGTTGTTCGGACCACGTATTCCATGTAAATTCTCCAGATCGTAAGAAGGCGGCAAATGCCACACAGAGTGCCGATTTGATGTTAATCCCCTCTTCGTCAAGTTTGATTTCGTTAACAATTCGGAGGAGAATTGAAGCTGTGAGGGGAAATCGTAGTCTTTTGATGCCTTCACCATATACTCGTTTTCCACCCCTGATGACGAGATCGACTCGGGGGTCATCAAAAACGATGGTGGAGAAGCCAGATTCCTGATGAAAGGAGCGGAGACCGTTGAGATAACTCTTTGCGGTGGCTGGCTTGGCTGTGACCAT
>VBJK01000568.1:907-3951 GCA_005879655.1 Chloroflexota bacterium
GTGGTGAAGAAGGTATTTAGCTTCTGGCGCAAGGTCGACGTCTTGATAGACGGTTTGCGATGTGAGACCATGTTCTCTGCTGATGGAATCCAGAATGCGAATAGTACAATATCGAAAACCGCCGCAATTAGAAGAATAGATTGTAATGGTCGGACCGTTTCCCCTTTTATTGTTTATTGCGTCAACAACTGCAGTATTATCGCAGGCTAGACGAATCGATCCACTCGGCCAAGATTCGTGCCACAGAAGGAATGCGTGGAGAATCGCGAACATTTCTTTTCAATCAATGTGTTTTGAACGATGTTTTGAGGGCGTTGTCTCAGAGAAAATTTGTCTTCTGTATATCCCGCCGATTCCTTTTGTACCGCTTGCATCTGTAGCGACATCATGGGTTACTCGACTGAGTTGTATCATGAAGATCGCAGATCAAGATTCGAGAAATCTCTGTCATCAGCGAAGGTCCTCTTTATTAGCTGCACGAGGAATACGAATCCTTTGAAATCTATGACGTTCGCTGCACTGACACAATAGAGAGAAGAGTTGTCGCAAAAACGGACGTCTCAATGGGACGACTTGACAGCAATGAGAGAGGAAACCCAGCATTGATTCTAGGGCCGTGATTGAGACCGTTGATGCTGAAAGTAGCGACTCGACCGCCTTCACCGCACGTTGCTTTTCGTTTGAGGGAAGAGTGACTTGTAATTTGACAGAATCGAATTCGAAGCCAAGATAAACGACAACGCAACCATCTGTGTCCTTTTCTGCCGCTTTCGACGTGCCGAATATTGTTTTAAATGCCGCTTCATCATCAACGCCCCCTTTCCAGCTTGTGCTACCAGACGAATGGCATCATTGAGGGTTTCATAGACAATGCTTCCATATTGTTTGGGAATGCCATCATTGACCGAATGACCTTCAGGTGAAGAGAGATCGAAAATTGTTCTCCATCCTGTCTGTTTGCCATCCACCAATTTGGGGATCAAACCGATAGGAGAACAGTAATAATTCTTTGGAAGAGTCTTAATTTCTTTAATGCGTCCTTTTGCAATCTCGGACTGAATCGAATCCATGATGATGTGAGAATGTGCGAATGCAGAAGCATGATTTGATTGATGAATTTTGAGCAGACATAGGTCCCTCATATCCTATCCGTACACCGGAAGTGGTGATTGAGATGAGAGCATCTGCAAATCGTTGATTGGGGTACTGATGAAGTAATTGTGCAATGCCCTGAGGATGTAGAACATTAGCTGATGAAGTTGGAAGGATTTCGTTTGTGGAAAATGGATAAAGGAGGTCCGAATTAGGACGGATCCTTCGAAGAGATCGTAAACATGGGCCAACCTGCGTGGGGATTGTCTGACCGAGAGGTGTCTGTGAAACAATATCAGGTACGCGCAATGTTTGTGATCGATCTTCTTCATTAATATTATTATGAGAGAGAGAAGACACTCTTTGAGGAGAAAGTTGTAAACACGGGTCAACCTGCGTATGAATTGTCTCAGAGAGAGGTGTCTGTAGAGCAATGCCAGGGATGCGCGATGTTTGTGGATGACTTTCTGCCAGCATTGAGGTGTCAGGAAGATCTCCGTGTGAGGGAGATATCTTTTGAGAAAGTTGTAAAGGATAACTTTCCGAAAGAATTGAGGGAGATATTATCATAGAAGAACGATGAGATAGTCATTTCAAATTAGGGCACTGAAATGCTCTATGTCCATCCTTGTCACAAATCGAACAAATGTGACGACGTTGGCAAGCTGGCCTTGTGCAGCCAATATCCATTCTATTCCAATTGCGGCAGGTCTGTTGTGGAATTGGTTTCTCCGAAGTCGTGATTGCCTGAGTAGCTGCATTACCCTTTGTCCATGATTTAGAAGGGTTTGTCAATGCCGGCTGTTGTTGTTGACCAACTGTGAGATTGTTTGCGACTAAAATTCCATCCACGTCGTTCCAAACATCAGGGGCAGAATTCTGGTGAGCGCGGAAGAACGCGAGGATGTAATTGAGAATCTTATACCATGGGTAGTTCAGTTGAATGTGAAAATAGATTCTTTCCGAGAACAGCGCTAAACCAGGGCCATGCTCGGGGTGATACGAGGTGCGAATCGAGGTATAGATTTGCCAGGCACAGAAAAATGTTGTAGGATCTTTGAACGCCAGATGCATTTTTGTCTGACCAATCAAGACTTCCGGCGGCTTGGTTTTATCGAAAGGATTGAAGATACCCTCTGCAGTCATCTTGATATGACGATTACGAGCATCTTCCTCGCGGTGCAGTTTTGGGAGATGATTGATATCGAACTGACCATTTCCGATTGCTTCGACAACGGTTTGATCGACCCAAGACCAATCTCGAGAGAACATTGAGGGAAGAAGGTGCAACATAGGGAATCGAGGGCATACCTGAGTTGGGAATTATCCCAATAGTGGGAGCTGAAATAACGGGTGTTGTCAGTGCAGTCCCGCTGATGATCGGTGTCGGCGCAGATGCAGGCACAGTTGTACCGCCTAGTCCACCCAAATGTTCCATCAGTTGATCGAATGTAGATGTATTCTCTTGGTGGATTTGCATCCTCATCTTCTCGAATCCATCTTGCAGGATATTGCACAACCGATCGATTGAATCCAATTCCAACGGAGTAACCTGACGAGGAGTTGCCGCCGGAGTGGAAACAGGAGGTGTGAGCGTGACTACTTCCTTAGGAACGGTCTTGCGACGTTGGGGCATTTTGGACTGATCGAAAGTTGAATTGCGTAGGACTGAACTTGTCAAAAATGATTTGGAGACGGAAAGTCTGAAGCGTGTGAGAAAACAACTCAAACTTTGAAAATTGATCCTTCTATCGTGAGAGAGAAGATGAAGATCAATTGGACGTCCACATCCCCCGCCTCTTATTGGCTTAAGGGATCCACATCCCTTCCAAGTAATAGTGATCACAGGTTAATAATAGTAGACCTACAATGCTGCGCTTTGGGATAAATGTGCCAGACGTAAGTCTGTATATTAATGTAATTTCGAGGTCAATCTTTTGCTGGACTTTATA
>VBJK01000276.1:0-2194 GCA_005879655.1 Chloroflexota bacterium
TAGATACGACGCGGGTAGCGGCAACCCTGTTGACAGCGTCAACGCCTGCGCCATAATCGAGCCTTCCAGCGCGAAGAAGATGAAGGTAAAGCTGGCGTAGATCAACGACGTAATTGTTGATCCAAGATACCCAAAACCTGCTCCACGTGTCAGCAGGTCCATGTCAATATTATAGCGAGCAGAATAATACGCGATTGGAATACCCGTGAGAAAGATTACAATTGCTGCTAGCAAAATTGCCCATAAGGCGCTGTTGAAGCCATACGTCACGGCGATAGAGCCTCCGATCGCGTAGTCCGCCAGGTACGCGATTCCTCCCAAGGCCGCAGTCGCTGTTGCATAGGCGCTCCACTTGCGAAACGAGCGTGGAGCATAACGCAGCGAATAGTCTTCCAAAATCGGGTTGTTTACCAGGTTATTGAATTTGCGTTTGGGCCTTGCTACCACATCAAGGGGAAACTGTTCTTCAATCATCTTTTCCTCTACTTCTTGTGAGGGCTACCTCTGCCAAGAGGTTATACATGTGACGGGTAGACCGTATGTCTACTCCTGGGCGCACGCTACCCCATGCCAACATACCGTAGCCGGAATCTGGCCTGTCAGTGTTCTTGGACTGGGGTTACGAATGAACGTTGTCCCGCTATACAGACTCCCCACGCCATGAGACAATAAGGTGGAGACTTTAAGCCGGACATACATACAGAATATAAGTGGGTCTTCATCAAATGGCACAATACGTACCACCATCCGGCCAACATCATTGGGGGCTTTATTCGTGAGAGGTGCACATGTTCCTGTGCCTGTTTTAAGGGTACCCTCTATATGTTCGCTCTACAACGGATGTTTTCACTGATGAGAGACGCTAATTTTTGTGCACTTTTAACAAAAATCACTGGGCAAGCTCGCTCTTTAGTCCATTGTGTTGTTTTGTCTAGTATTAGGCAACACATAGAGCCGAAGTGCAAAGATAGACTGATCGGCAATACTGATCAGTCTATCCTTGCACCTCGGCTGAACCCTGTTTTCCCACTACAAAAGGGGTGGCAGGGCATTGCGTACTCAGCCAACGGCCTCTTTATAGCGGCGGATGGCCTCGATGTGTTGGGCGGGCGATGTGAAGCCAGCTCCCATGGTGTTAAAGGCGATATGTGTTGCACCCAGGTCGCGCCATGCTTCTGTCAGGCGGACTAGCTCGCTGAGACTACCTTCGCTGGCACTCACACGGGCCTCGATGCCGACGGCATCGGGTGTGCGACCTACCTCGCTGACGTAGCTGCGTAGCCGTGCAAGGGTGGCGCGCATCTGCTCGTCCGGCTTGCCCTGGGGAAACCAGCCGTCGCCGATGCGTGCAATACGCTGTAGCACAACGTCTGTACTGCCACCTATCCATAGAGGAATGGCGCGGCGTACTGGCAACGGATTGAGGCCAGCCTCGCTGATGGTGTGGAACTTGCCTTGATAGCTGACAACCTCCTGACTCCACAGTAGGCGTAGCACTGCTATCTGCTCTTCGATAGCACGCCCTCGCGTGTGAAAGTCCATGCCCAGTGCTTCATACTCTACCGCATTCCAGCCAACACCAACGCCCAGGCGTAGTTTGCCATTGGTGAGCACATCCACTTCCGCAGCCTGTTTCGCTACAAGCGCTGTCTGTCGCTGAGGGAGAATGATCACGGCTGTCACCAGCTCTAGTTTGGTCAGTGCTGCAAGGTAGCCGAAGAGCACGAACGGTTCGTGAAACATATGTTTAGCTGTGTATCTCTGCCAACCGGGACGGTTGGTCGTGTCGGCTCCTAGGACGTGGTCAAATGCAACCAGATGTCTGTAGCCCGCTTCTTCGGCGGCTTGTGCGTAGTCACGGATTGCCGATGGATCGGTACCTATTTCAGTTTGTGGAAAAATTACACCTATCTGCATGATAAGAGTCTCCTTTATTGCTTGTTGCCTGCGGTAACGAAGGCGGTTCGTCCCATTGTAGGGGCAATCCCTTGTGGTTGCCCTGCGGACCCCTTATTTAACCGGCATTTGCTTGTTGCCTGCGGTAACGAAGGCGGTTCGTCCCATTGTAGGGGCAATCCCTTGTGGTTGCCCTGCGGACCCCTTATTTAACCGGCATTTGCTTGTTGCCTGCGGTAACGAAGGCGGTTCGTCCCATTGTAGGGGCAATCCCTTGTGGTTGCCCTGCGGACCCCTT
>VBJK01000276.1:2347-7328 GCA_005879655.1 Chloroflexota bacterium
ACCGGCATTTGCTTGTTGCCTGCGGTAACGAAGGCGGTTCGTCCCATTGTAGGGGCAATCCCTTGTGGTTGCCCTGCGGACCCCTTATTTAACCGGCATTGTCCCTTGTGGTTGCCCAATGGCTATAATGGACGCGCATGACAGGCTGCTATCCTATCGTCTGCGCAGTAATGCGGCCACTTTGCACGGCCTGACGCAGAACTGCATAGTCCTGTTCGGTCTGGTCCGCGTAAGCTTGCGCAAATGTGGCCACGGCACTATCGAACTGATCACTGCTGCCCAGGTAGCCGCTGATGAGCGCTGGATCACCGGAGCGAGCATGAGCACGGGCTAGTGTCCATGCGCAGAGTCCCGCGTATAGGATGAAATCTCTCTCCGGCAGTTGTTCGATGGTTGGTGTGCCTGTCCTATCGCGCAGCTGGCGGATGTAGTAGTCACGCGACCCGCTGGTAGTCCATCCCAGAAAGATATCGCTAGCGGCCTGCATCAGGCGTTGTCCGTTAACCACGCGCTGAGCCTGGTTAGGGTAGACGCTTTTGCTCAGGTGAGGCTCCAATACCGAAGGTCGTGCTTCCTTGATTTGCAAGAACAGTGGATCGCCCTCTTTGTTGCCCAAAAGCAGCACAATAGAGCAACGGGTTCCCACGCTACCCACCCCGACAACTTTCTGGGCCAGATCAACGACGCGGTAGCGATTGAGGAGCACGCGCCGTTCATCGGGTAATGAAGCTTCGTATCCCTCTAGTAGCGCTCGCGTGAGGTCGGCGCGGGCAGCACCGTCCAGATGAGTAATCAAGGGTGGATTGTCCTTGATGGTGATTTTGCCATGGTCATTGCTGGTCAACTGCGGAAAGACCTTTGCGTTGGTATGGCGATATGCCTTCTCCAGCTCGCGTGTCACAAATAGTCGGTTTGCGCGTCCAACTTGTTTGAGGATACTTTGGGCATCGACGCTCTGGTACCAGAGGTCGAGATGGCCCATCTGCGCAAAGGCCCACATACGCTCGCGGTACGTGTGTAGGCAGTGCAAGACGGCTTGTCTGGTACTCCTAGCCGGGAGGCCGTTCTGCCGTGCGGCGACCACCACGCTAGCGGCCAGGCGTTTGACATCCCACTCCCAGGGACCCAGCAAGGTTTCGTCGAAGTCGTTGACATCGAAGACTTGGTTGCGCTCCGGCGTGGCGTAGGTGCCAAAGTTGGCCAGATGGGCATCACCGCACAGCTGTACCTGGATGCCTGTGCTAGGGGTTGTTGCTAGGTCAGTAGCCATGACGACTGCTGAACCACGTAGAAAGGCGAATAGCGAGATAAGCATACGTCCATAGCGGATTGGCACCAGTGTCTGAATACGTTCCCGATTCGATGCCTCCAATAAGCTGACGGGATCAGGTCGGTCCGCAGATGGCACCCAGGCTGCATGCTCTGAGCGGGGCACGCGGCTACGCAAGGCCCGGCCCCTGGCACGACGTTCGGCTATCGTTAGACCCTGCTGTTCTCTGAGCAATGGAATAGTCATCGCTGATCCCCTTCTTTCTGACTGATGGTCCGACTGGGCTGCTGTATAACTGAAACTATATCCCGGTGGGATGAAAAGTGCAAGATGCGTCCCTCTGCTTTAACTGCCTCTTGATGGGGTGCTAAAGGGGTGATGAAGAGGTGGTGCTAGCCGATGAAGATGGCCAGCCTTTCAGCACGAGCTATCGCACCTATCGCAAACTCAAGTATGGTCCAACCAGTCGCATCAATGCGTGTTTGGCCGCGCATAAAGATTTCCTGGCCAGTAGCCATGAGGGGACCATCAAGGGCCTTGCTTTACCTATGAGGGTCGCTGTCAGCATTGATCTGTGCTGCTTGCAATGCGGAGAGCAGAGTGCCCAATGTCTCATGACCGAAGACCGTATTTACAAAGGTTTATTGCTCATCATGCCCTTATGTGGACCATGTCAGGCAAAGATGGGTAAATATTTTGATCAGAAGAAAAGCATATTTCTGAGTAAGTTGAGAAGCAATTTCGCTAGAACTAACCATTGGTGATATAATTTCTTTGTAAATTCAACCTCTTGAAAGGTAGAGTGAAGCTCATGAAAGCGGCACTTCAAGGACCGAGCGGGCGCATCATCCTTGGCCCAGCTCAACTGATGGTCGGGCAGGCCCCTGATAACCAGCTCGTAATAACTGATCCCAAAGTCTCACCTCGCCATGCCACGGTAAATCTCAGCTTGCAGGGATATAGCATTACTGACCTTGGGAGCACATATGGAACGTTTGTTAATGAACAACGACTTGGACCTCATGTCCCGCGCGTACTGTATCGTGGGGAACGTGTTCGTTTTGGGGATACGATCTACACATATGAGGAGGGTGATTGGATTGCAACGGATGTTCCTCCTACAGTAGCAGCAAATCCATATCAACAAACAGGCTATGGAGCTGAAGCCCCTCCAGGGAGGCCACCTTCTGCATCGGCGTATTCGCCTATGCCGTCAACAGCCTATCCATCCGCTTACCCACCCTCTGGTGGCAGTTTCAACCAGGTAGCTGTTCCACCACCGCCACCACCACCGTATGTACAGCCACCGTACACGCCACAGGAGCAAAGGTCTGCGATGCCGCAAAAATCCGGCGGTGGCATGAAGATAGCACTGATTGTATTAGCTGTTCTCCTGATCCTTGCGCTGGGCGGTGGTGGTTTCGCTTTGTATGCATTCACGCGGCCACAGCCAACGATCAGCGTGACCAGCAGCTATACAACAGGCGCTACGCCAGCTGGCTCGACCAGCACCGTACTGCATGCCGTAGGTCACAATTTCTCCAGCGATTCGGACATTACCTTCTTACTGGATGATAATGCTGTCCCTGGCGTCCCAAACGCGCATAGTGATGCCAAGGGAAACATGACAGCAGATCTGACCATCAAGGATAGCTGGTCATTGGGTAGCCATAAACTGACGGCAAAGGATGCCGGTGGATATACCACAAAGACAGCTGCACCTGTGATGATTGTAGCACAGGGTCAAGCCCATACACCAGGCCCCAACGGTGCTCCTCCCGATGACGCCAGCTTTACTATTAAAGCCGAAGTTCAGGCACACGATGCCATGACAGGAGCCGCTGGAAAGCCATTTACCGCTACCCTGGCCGTTAAGGGCCAGCCTGATCCCTCCGGCGGCACAGTGTGTGAAGCAAACGATGATGGACAGCTTCATAGCTCTACAGGCACGGCAAACGATGGCTCTACCTATGTCTTAAAGACCGTAGAAACGTGTAGTGGTACATATAAAGGAGGCAAGATTACTTATGTGCAGATTCTCACAACTTTTGCCGCTAACTACTCAAATGGCCGTACCTGCACGTGGAAGACGCCGCTCAATTTTCAGGAGCTGTCAGGCACGTTCAGTAGCGCCACTACTGTCAGTGGAACCTACACCCTAAACCCAGCTCCCTACACCTGCACTGATGGTACCAGCGAGACCTCTTCTGGTGCAAAGGGGACCTGGACGGGAACCGTTGCCTGATACGTAGTCGAGCCGTGCTTGACAAGTAACATAGACACGAAAAATCATCTTGAAAAGCGAGAAGACTATTGTGAGTATTGGAATATCTCAACCAGATTCCGCCCATATCTGCATGAGACGCCATCTTCTATCATCTTGCATTGCGAGTATGCTCGGTTCTCTGCTTGTACTTGTCGGTTTTTTATTCTTAAATTGGAATCTTTCGTCTGCTCGTAACTCTTTTCTCAATGGTCTTGATCTCTTTTTTCAGGCGGGGGCTGATCTTAATAGAGTGCTAGCGAGCGCTTGGCTCTGGCTTATTCCTGTTGTCATTGTGGCCGTACTCATACTCACGTGCTCAGGTTGGCTCTGGCACACTCGTCTGTTGCCTCTGGTTGCCATCCCTGCTGGTGCGGGCTTATGCTTCCTTGTACGCTTTGCACTCACTGGTGAGTATTGGGGCTACAGCAACGTTGGCTATTGGATGACTGTGCTGGGGCTGGCCGTTGTGCTGTTTGGTGGACTCTCAGCGCAACGGTCCCCATTATTTAGTACAGGTGTAAGAGATATGTATCCTGCTACTCTAGCTTGGTGTGCTACGGTAGCAGGATGCCTGATCTGTGTCGGCTTTTTTCTGCCCTGGCTAGTGCTTGATCCACCCTTTCCTCTCTATAGCCATGGCCATCTTGTGCTTAACCAAAGTGTACCCACTACAGGATTGAGCCTGGCAAGCGGTACTTTCCCTTTTCTGCCCCCTGCTTATCCCCAAATAAGTCCTGAGATATATGGCTTGCTGTGGCTTGTGCCGCTGGCTGGTCTGCTGGGTACTGTCATTGCGTGGCTGAACTTACGAGGACTGCGCATTTCACGCTTGTTCTGGTTGTTTGTCTCGCTTGTGCCCTTATTACTCTTCTCATCTTTCTTAGGATCAATCGTGCAAAACAGCTTCACAAGCTATGGCTGGCATCTCACATTGCTGGGCATCTCTCTCATGTTCTTTAGTGCTCTGCTGTGGAAAGAAGGGGTACAAGAGGATACTGTAGCGGCGGAACAACAGTACGGGATGTGGATCAGGCGTAGTCTGCTTGGGGGTGGCGCGGGCCTGCTGTCTGCGGTATGTAGTGGCTATCTCCTCTGGCGTACGGACAGGATGTATAGTGCGCAACTTACCTTTACCACTCCTATTGGTAGGGGTGGGTATTACCTGGATGATTGGTATTATCATGCTATTGTTGCCTGGACTGCTGATGGCAAGCGTGTACTTATTGCCAACAAGGACAGACTACAGATCTGGGATGCCTTTACAACACTGCGGGTGCACAGCGTCAAGTATCAACCTGGGGTAGATATCCATAGTGCTGCACTGGTATGGTCTCCTGACCGGCATTTCGTCGCCATGGTCACTGGTCAACTAGCCCAGACTTTCGATGCTACTTCGGGCAAGCAGGTGGCCAGTTGGCAAACGCAGAGTACTTGGTACCACGTTT
>VBJK01000276.1:7391-8291 GCA_005879655.1 Chloroflexota bacterium
CAGGTCAACCCACGCCACCTCTGATCTACAGAGCTACTGCTTGGTCGCCGGATAACAAGCTATTGGCCGTAGGTGGGCAAAACAACGAAACGCTACACGTCTTCCTCACCATCTGGGAGCTTGCCTCTGGTGCGCAAATCTTCAGCACATCCTATGTTCCTGCCGCAGAGATTGGGAATGGTGCACAGGGCTTTATGGCAGTTATTTGGTCGCCCGACGGAAAACGGCTAGCGATGATGAGCGAGACAACAGGTGTGAAAGTGTGGGATGTGTCCCGCAAGAAGCTCTTGCAGAGCTATGTTGGCTCCGGTGAAGGCTTTAACGGAGCTGGCCTGGCCTGGTCGCCGGATGGCAAGTATATTGCAGTGGGAGAGCAGCGCGTTGTGCGTATCTGGGATACTACGACTGGTCAGACGCGTTTTAGTTACCGAGGCCATCAGGGCAATATTTATTGGCTCTCATGGTCGCCGCGCGGTAACTATATTGCTTCGGCTAGTTATGATAGTGTTCGTGTTTGGCGGGCGGTGCTGGATTGAGCATTTCCCTTATAATTGATAATAAATCTCAGAAATGCGGTCAGAGACCTCGCCAAAGGTCCCTAGTTCTATCGTTCCGTCCTCATCAATAACATTCGTAGCAGTGCCTTGACCAATCAGATAGACAGACAGAGGATATAGCCCTGGAGCTTCTTCATCATAATTTTTTAGATATTCTTCATAACAATTTTTATAGCCGAAGGGGCCAAATAGACTGGCTAATGTATACGCTAGCCAAGTTTTTCCTGCGTTATTAGGACCAACGAAAATGGTTAAAGGCTTAAGATCAATGTTCGCTTCGCTAATGGCTCCTAGATGGCTGATTGTTACTTTCATAAAAATAATTCCTGATTTTTGATCTGGT
>VBJK01000569.1 GCA_005879655.1 Chloroflexota bacterium
TCGCCTAGCTCTCGGTTGTAGGACGCCGCCGCAGGCAGAAGAGAGGCGCTTTCGATGCCCGGCGGGGCGGGAGCAGTATAGGAATAGAACGCTGGTGTTGGGAAACGCTCATCGCCGGGCCAGAACCCACAACTGATGACTTCATGGGAGTAGGCTTCCCTGGTGATACGATCGGCACCTTTGCGCTCTGGTGCGGGGCGACCGGAGAAAAAGGAGAGTGCCAGATCGAAGCTGCCCCAGAAAACGTGGATGGGACTGCTCTTGCCGAGAAAAAACGAGCGGTAGTGCTTCAAGACCATCTCAGTCTGGACTAGCGTCTGCCAGAAACACTGGGCATAGAACGGATCATAGGAGGCATGTCTCTCATCTTGCTCAAAAGGGATGGGATTGGGCACTTCACAGGGCAATGTGTTGATCGTCACCTCGATGCCCAAGGTCTGCAATGTTGCCAGAGACTCCTGGTAAAAACTGGCGACGGAACGTGCGACGAGCGGGATGGCTTGAGTAGCACCATCGCTGGTAGCAATGAGCAGATGGTGATCGATGAAAGCAAAAAGAACTTCAAAGGTTCTGTCGGTTGGTCCGTGGGAAGGAATAGGGGATGTCGTCGACCCGCGTGCCGTCAGGTAAAATGGAACGTGCCACCAGTGATTGATGGAAGGACTCAGTACGAGTCTCACCTTGCCAATGACCTGAGTCCACAGATGCAATGTCTGGCATGTGTCCTTCCATGCCTCCAAAGGGAGGGCAGGCCATCTGGCAGTGGCTTGCTCTTGGTGTCTCTTGTTTGTGATGTGCATATGTTTCTCCATTTGATGCTCTGCTTTCCAGAGCGTGGGAACGCACTTCGAGGCGAGGCTCGTCCTGTCTAAGGAGCTTTGTGTCAAGCAGGAGTGAGCATCACCTGATCGACGTAGCACCAGAGCCAATCTTCAGTAGGCTCGAAAGACTGAATAAGTGGATGGTTCGTTTCATGGAAATGCTTGGTGGCGTGCTTGTTGGGAGAAGAGTCACAACAGCCAACATGTCCACAGCAGAGACAGAGGCGCAGGTGTACCCACCTGTCACCCGTCTTGAGGCAATCCTCACAGCCGTTGGCACTCGGCGTCACTTCTCGTATCTGGTCCAGATGAGAACACGATTTTGCCATCAGTCTTTCGGTCTTTAGCGACGTGTAAGAGGTTTGAGGCTCAGAGATCTTTCATCAGGCTTCCATGGCTTCTCTTGTTTCGAGTTCTTTGTACAACGTCAGAAGGGGAGATGCAAGCTCAACGACGGGTCGGATTGATGGATGAGACGCCGAAGCAGTGTGGCTATGAAGCCATAACTGATCCCGATCCTCCCATCGAAGGCCGCCGCATCTGGCTCATCACCACCTACCTGACCGAGTTCGCTCTGGTGAGGGGAGAAGATGACGCTGCTGTTGGTCATGGCACATTCTTACAGACTCACTTGTTCGAGGACCGTGTGATGAAGATGTCTGCCATCACCATTGGTGCAAGCAGTTGTGTGGGTTCGCGTTGCGTGGTTTTCTCTGATGCCGAAGTTGGGGCTGATGCTTCCCTTGACTCGCTCTCCCTGGTCATGAAGGGGGAGAAGTTGCCATCTGGTAGGGGACTTACGAGGCATTCCTGCACAAGCTGTCTAAGAAACTTTGCAAAAGAGGGGGAGAATGCTGGACCGATCACTGGTCTCCCATTCTTCCCCTCTTTTTCTCCAATGATACTCTCCGATTAACGGCCCGCTGTCATCACGGTGTCGATCAAGTCGTGGCCGAGATCCAGAGTAAGACCATCTGGGGCAGTAAGATGATATGCCCGGTACCAATCAGCCGTCGCCTCTGGGTGAGGGCCTACAACGCCTACAATCCCTTGTCCAAAAGGTGCAACCAGAGCGGCAATCTTACCGTTTGTATATCGTGCCAGCACCGTCACGTCCGGCGCATGACGCTCTATGAGAAAGTGAGGTCCATCCTGAAAGTAGACGGTACGCAGTTGATCTCGCCAATACACTTGTATGGTTGTATCATCAGTGGTTGTCACAGTCGCTTGGTGCGATGAGACATAGGAGTCTGTGTCACCCGGTAGCAATTTGAAACCAGGCGAGGCCCCCGCTAGATAGCCTCCCATGCAGAAACCCAGGTAGCGCCCACCGGAGTTGACGAAATGGCGGATCAGCGGTGCATCAGAGCGCATGATGGCATATGCTTCATCGAGATCATCATCGCCACCAGGTTGTGTATACACCGTCGCTGTCTGCAACAGTTGCGCCGAAAGCCGTAACTTCTCCTTCGGACCAACAAAGTTTACCTCAAAATGCCACTTTGAGCTTGCCAGGAGCGCGGCAACTGCCTGCGAGCAGTCTTCACATCAGGATTTCTTGGCCCTGATGGCGTCTCTGGTGGCGTATCTGAGGACCGTCCAAAAAGGCCTTTTCTCCCGAAGAAGAAGAAGGGCACTCTGAGAATGACTAAGAGGAGAGGAACTCCTAATAGGAGTAAGAAAGTTCGTGAGTATGAGGGTTTTTGCTTCATATTTTCGTCCCCGTGAGCATCTTTTTCTTTTTCCAATAGTATACCATAGGAACGACTTGGTTCAACCCCTACAATTTTGCGCAGGCGTTGACACCAACGGTGCGTCATCGCTGGTACAGACTCTCGTGTGGAAAAGCGTTATCAGGAATAGCTAGTAATATCTGACAATAAAACCTTTTTTTTGCTACAATAGTACGAGCAGAGGGTAGGTTATAATCCAAGCTATGAACTCGTTTAGCCAAGCCAATGTGAATGTGAGGGACTGCCGCGTATCCTCAGTATTCCTTTTCTGGTTGGTGCATGTAACGAGAGAGAGGTTCAGAAAAGTCTTCAAAACTCATGTACTGTGGCTGAGAGAGTACCTCTGAGACTCTCTCGCTTTGTTACCCATCCGACTTGATCATTCCTGCACAGGGAGCGTATATCATCGTTTTTCTAATGTCATTGCGGTCCCTGCCTGCTTATCTCTGAGACTGAGTATCATCACACTTCCAAAGAAGGAGAATTTATGCAGATAGACATTGCTATACCCGTATCTATTAAGGATTTACCAAAATTACAAATATGTATTAATATGCTTGAATTACATTCCATCACATCCATTCGTCATTTCTACATCATTGCTCAGAGCGCGAGTTTCCTTGATGGAGTGACGAGTACTAGGCCAATAATTTGGATCAATGAAGCAATTTATCCTTTTACTAAACCCCAAATTACAGAGTACTTAGGGACAAAAAAATCAGCCTATTCACATGCTTCATGGTACTACCAACAGTTATTGAAGTTGTATATCTTCCAAGTGCTTCCAGATCTTCTTCCTCAAGTGTTGATCTTCGATGCCGACTATGCCTTACTGAGTAATATCTCCTTCCTCACTGAAGATGGCCGAGCGCTTTTCGCCTATGGATATCCCTTTACCTGGACACTCAACGGCTCAGAATATACCGAGTCTTTCACTCATTCCCATATTGCTTTTGCCAAGCGTCTGGTTGCTGGATGGATGCCAATGCACCGCTTTAGTGGCATGCAACATCACATGCTTGTGCACAAGGATTTAATGCAGGTCTTGTTTACGCTGGTTGAAACTCACTCTCACCAACCGTTTTGGCGAGCTTTTCTCCAGGTGCTTGATGTCGAGAAGTGGAATGCTGCCTCAGAATATGTCCTCTACCATCATTTTGTACTTAAATGGTACCCTCATCGTGTCCAGCTTCGGCATCTCAAGGCGGGTGATATTCTCTATGATAGTAAAGATGAGTCTGTCGTGTTCGATGACATTGTTCGGTGGTATCAACCGTCAGGTCTCGACGCGATAGGATATCATGCCTTTCTAGATCTCCTTCCGCTTTGAAGCAATCTCTGCTCGACTCACCACGATTGATGTTTCAGCTTCTGATTGACAGTGGAAGATTGCAACTCAATGCAGTAAATACGGCATTTTTTGAAAAGGGAAGAGCGGATGTTCAGTGATGATCCAGGATAAGCATGGCAACGGTTATTCCGACAACTCCCCTCATTGATTGAAGATGACGAGAGTGTCAGAGCTTGCCGTGCTTGCTGTACACTGCGGATTCTTCAGTAAAACATTCAATGAGCGTAGGTTGTGATATCTCAGGCAGCGTGTTGCAATACTCTTTGAACTGTTCCTCTGTTACTGAACCAACGACACGAGCCGCGAGACGGTCTATCCCGCTCACATTTGTAATGTGCACACGAATGTCAGCTATCCCATCACAGCCCAGAAGATGTCTTTCGATTTGTCGAGGATAGATAGTCACACCATGTAACTTCTCACCACCATCCAGTCGCCCATCCAGGTAAAGATTTCCCTCTGTATCGAAATGTCCGCGATCTGTCACTGCGACAACCCCATCGGGCCGTCTGATGGGCTGGCCTGACCAGTAAAACTCTCGACCATCGATACCGCTTGTTGCAATCTTTCCGATATTGTTCTCGTCTACATCTTCTAACCATACAGGCTTACCAAAAATGGGCGGACCAACATGAAAACGTCCATCAGGATTTCTATCGAGGGTGACAACACCCGTCTCGGACGCGCCATAGCTGTTGAGCAAACTTACTCCTTGAAATTTACTGCGCACCATCTCAACGCGTGTACGTGAAAGATAGCCAGATGTCATAAGAAGAGCCACCTTCGACATATCAAGAGGCTTTCCTGTGCTAACACTTGCCGCTGCCAGAAGTGATGGGACGCTCAGGCAGATAACATATTCTTGCGCAGCAACTTTATGTAATGCATCCCATTTGTAGGGTGGGAAGATCAGTAGGTCTTTTGCCAGAAAGAGGGCTGGCACTAAGACCATGATGAATTTCGATGTATACTCCAGTGGCAAACAGGTTGCCAGAACATTGACTTCTGGGTTTCCGAGAAAAGTTGGTTGGTAAATCGCCGAGTCATAATGGAGGGCGATCAGTTCAAGAAAATCACCATACGCAACAGGAATTTTAGGCGTTCCTGAACTACCAGATGTCAATGTTGCATAAAGCGGCCTGTCGGAAGGCGCTACAGGCTTCTCCTGACAGGAAAAGAGTCCTGGCGCTCTTGGCTGAAGCGGAAACGGCACGTTGCGTGCGTTTGCCCACAGCAACGTCGTACCAGGCGTGCTCGCCACAGCACACAAAGCTACAATACCTTCCAGATTTGCAGTTGCATCCACCACATAGGTTTGCCCCGGTACTAGACCTTCGGCCAAGATCTTTGCCTGACTGAGAATGCTCTCCCATGACGCAAATACACCATTAATCGTAACACCGCGCTTTTTTGTGACTTCTCTTCTCTTGTTCAGTTCTAGCCAGCGAGTAAAAATTGGTCGGCCCATTCTAGCCATCCTCCTATTGTATGCGTCTTCGGCAACTCATCTTCTGATACCTCAATTCCTTTGGAGGTCAGATAAGAGAGTATAATGACGGTCTCAAGCGAATCTAAGGAT
>VBJK01000277.1 GCA_005879655.1 Chloroflexota bacterium
TTTTGTCTATGACATGATTTACAATCCTATGCAGACACACTTCCTCTGTCAGGCGCGTACGATGGGTCTGGGCGCTGCTAATGGCCTTTCCATGCTGCTACACCAGGGCGCGCTTGCCTTCCAGCTCTGGACGAACCAGCCTGCACCGCTCAAAGTAATGAGAGCTGCACTTACCTGAAGCTTTAGATACCTGCCTTTCTATTAGAACACACTTTTGTAACTGTTCTAGACGACTTGCGAAGCGCCGCAGGCGCTGAGAAAGCTAGTGCAGAAACACGAGAGGTGGTAGGGATTGGGGGTGGCATTTGGCGAAGCCTCGCCTTTCGGGGTTTGGGGTGTCCCCAAATGCTCCCATTCCCCAAAGGGTTTTGGGGTTCTGCACTAGGAGAGGGTACCTGCCTTGTTATACTCAATAATTGGTGATGATAAGATGTTTGACATCTTTATCGTTCCTATCATGGAAATTCACCAGATATTTTTTTTGAAAAATCGTCATATTTAACCCATGTTGATTGTATAAGCTGAAGATAGCCGGGGTATTTTTAATAACGAGCATGAACTTTGCCTGGCATTCGGTCACTAAGTAGTTGGCGAGCCGCTCTTGATCGTGGAAGCTGAACTCGTTTTTGGCGTAGGTACTAAACTCGCTGTCATAGGGTGGATCAAGAAAAACGAAGTCGTTTGCCTGGGGGGGATATTTGCGTAGAAATGCCTCAAAATCCATATTCTCGATCACCGCTTCGCTCAGATGCGTTCTCAGCTGAGGGGAGCGCATATAGGCCACTTTGCTGGCCAAATTTTTGCGATTGTACGAGATCCCCCCATACGGCACATTAAACGCACCTTTGCTATTATAACGAAACATAGCGGCATAGGCATTCTCTCTGATAAAAAAAAATAAGGCAGCGGCTAGATTCGCCGGTATACCATATTGTTTTATATTGTTATAAAGGTATCTAACGTGCATATAAAAGGCGCTCTTACAAGCGCATTCTATGTTCGCAATGATATCTTGCTGAGGTAGCTTCCATTTGCGGCTTTCCAGCCTCTTCATGCGCTTGGTTTTATTAAATAGATTCCTTTCTATCTCGTACATGAAATTATGCACGTCATAACTAAAAACTCGGTGGAACATACTTTCAAATTTTATTTGATTATGCTTAATAAATTTAAGCAAGGCATTACGAATTTCGATTAATGAGCATAAATCATCTGAATAGGATTGATAGAGACTGATCAGTTCTTTTTCGCTGGTGTGAACAACGTCACTGATATATTGCCAATCTTGTAGGAGAATATCTAGCGCACAAAAAAAATCATGATCTGCCTGGGCGATCATTTGGTAGAGCGAAAAAAGTTCTGGTGATCTGTCATTGATAAAGCTTTTTTTTGGCTGAAGTGAAAAAAATACCGCGCCGCCGCCAACAAACGGCTCGTAATAATGCTCGAAGGGTGGAAGCAAGGGTAGGATATATCGCAATTCTTGCTCTTTACCACCAGCCCATTTCAAAAAAGGGGTTAGTGTATTGGTTTTATATGTTGCACCCACCAGACTTCTCACCTATAATGACAACTATCGTTACTGCATTTATTAAACTCATCTTGATAAAGGAAGTACGTCATGAACATCGAAGGAACGTACACTCTCCAGGCTTCGCCAGAAGAGATCTGGCATTGCCTGACGAACCGGGAGGTCTTGTTACATACCTTTCCGGGACAGATTCAGCTTGAGCAGGTCAATGAAGATCTCTACAACATGTCGCTCAATGTGAAGTATACTCCACTGTTGGGCACCTATAATGGGCATGTGAAAATTACCGAACGACAGGCTCCTTACTATTGCCATATTACCATTGAGGGAAAGGGTGGTCAAAATACTATCAGCGGTAGTGGTGGCGTCCACCTGAATGAGCGCAATGGCAATACTGTAATTGCATATAAAGGTACATTGGTTATCAGCAAGCACAATGCTCCGCTACCAGCAACGGTAGTGAAAGGGGCAGCACAGCTATTTTCTCAGCAATTCTTTGCTTCGTTGGAGAATCAGCTGCGCGCATCCTTACGCGTTGGGGCTACACATGCCAATGCAACCTTATACACGACCAATGAGGGGGTCTCTGTCATTCAGCAGCCATTAGGCAATATCGTTGTCCTGCCACCGGTCTCGATCGAAGAATATGCCGAAACTGCTCCATTAGCGGTGAAGCTTGCTCGCTTCTGCAAATTAGGCGATGGCGATCCTGAACAGGAGACCCTGTGGGCTAAGCGTATACGCGGCGCAGGTCTTATTTCGGGCTTACTCTTGCTGGTCTGGCTCGGTACACGCCTGCCGGGACGCTTCACGAAGCAGAAATAAAAAGTGTGCAGATAAGAATGGGGAGCATGAAACAATTGACGCGCCAATTGTTTCATGCTCCCCTAGCTGGGCACCCATAAAGGATGCCGCGACACGGGTACGAAGCAGCCTCTCAAACGCGTTCGTACCCGTGTCGCGGCATCCTTTATGGGTGTCCTGCGTGGCGCGGGTGACACTTTTTATGGCTCAATGATTGAGCGCAAACGTGCCTTCCAATCTTTTTCATCGGCAGGTGGACTCTCTGATGGCTTCGTCTCCACGATCCAACTGCGAACACCATCGCTACTCTTCAATGGCATGGCGCGTTGGACACGAGGTTCTTTCCCGTCCAGGCTCTGTAATGCCGTCAGGGCCGATTTGCGCACGTCGTGTACAGGATCTTGCAGCAAACGACGGATCGGCTCCCGTGCTGACTTGATGCCGAGACGCCCTAAAGCGCGTATGCTACCAGCTCGTTCGTCTGACGTTATGGCCTGTAATAGCGGCAAGATATCAGATGCGAGCTGTGTTAATGAGAGATCGGCAATCAGACGCAGCAGACGATTACGCCTCATAGGATGTGTTACATTCACCAATGCGGCACGACAATCGGCATGGAGCTGTGCTTTGTTCGCAATGATGCCACGTGCTCTAGCTTCGGCGACGGCCATCTCTGGTGAGGCATGGGAGGTTCCGCGCAAAAATGGCTCTATCCATGTGGCAACGGGATCGGCAAGATTGGTGCTCTCATGCAGTTTGAGCACATGACGATAATGGCGATCCAGCCAGTGATAGAGGGCGAGTGTTACTTCGGCATCGCGTGCAGCATAAGCGATCATTGCGGGAGGTAGCGGACGCCGCGTCCAATCTGTACGCTGGAGACTCTTATCCAGTCGGATATTAAATGCCCGTTGCAACATTGCTGCCAGAGAGGATTCGTGCTGGCCAAAGACTGAACGGCAAGTGGCCTCTAGATCGAAGTAATGAGCCACATTGAGTCCACGTTCAGCCATCACTCGCATATCAGCGCCAGCTCCATGCAGCAGGATAGTATTCTCTGGATTATCAGTCACCTGAGAGAGTGCTGAGAGATCGCTCAAACGCAAGCCGTCTACCACAAAGCAATGCCCATCTACAGCGAGCTGCAAGACAGCCAGACGTGGTCCAGACTTGACAACCTCGCCTTGCGTACGTGGACGCGCCTGCGTAAATTCGGCATCGATAGCGATAATGCTGGCTTGCGTGAGTATATTTGTGGCATGGAGCAATTGTTCGGGACGCTCTACCCATAGCCGTTCGCCCCGTTGTGGGAGTTGTCCCGATGGAGGGGTAGGTCCTAGATAACCGGGCTGTATGTTGTCGTGATCTTCCGGTTGTTGTACCTTATTGCTCAATGAATTGTTATTCCGCCTTCTAACAAACGCAACATTGTGTATATACAATATAGCACACTTGGCGCGTTTGTTACACCCCCTATGGTAGCTCTGGAAAGAAACCGGTTGCCTGTGTTGATGGTATAAATGTTGGGGAATGAAAGAGTATGGTCATAATTTTTCTTGCCGCTCGCGGCAAGGAGGTTCGAGCTATGAGTTTTGTGATTATGCGCTGTACAATGTGTGGTCGCCAGACGCTTCATCGCTGTGCGCAGTGCCAGAGGCCGATCTGTACGCAATGTCGTCTGACACGACATGGCAAGTCGTATTGTAGTCCCGATCACCGCAATCATGATGCTGGACTTGCACGCTGGTTGCGCCGCTTTGAGCAGCCATGGGGTTAGGGTTAACAGAAACTATTGCACGGACCGGCTTCCTGTGCTACACTGAAAGGGAGGCGTTGAAAAGTCTTGTGAAGCCCGTTGGGGATTGCAACCTCATAAGTGGCAGGCTTCTGTTTAGCCAAATTGGTCCAAGAATGGGGAGGAGGCTGGTTGGGGATTGCCACATCACCACTGGCTAGGATAGGCGAAAGTGAATGACTTTTGATCCTCTACCTTAGCCGACAGCATCTGAGTGTTGATCTAGCATTCTACGGAAGAGTAGAGAACAGTGGAAAAAACAGAGCAAGAAAAAGATCCATCAATAAACATGAGTATTGATTGGCATATACCAGAGTGTTTGCCAATGAAATATGCATCGAATGCTTTTGTACAAATGGGACAGTATGAATTTATCATATCCTTCTTTCAGTCCCAACTCCCTCTACTTACAGGAAGTCCTGAAGAAAAGAAGAACCACGCTATAATACCCTCTATCAAAAATTAGCTAAAATCTAGCTTGGGAGAGGGAATGGTACGCTTTCTTACTGAGAGTAGTATTATTAAAGCCCATGATTACTTAGTAAAAAAGTACGGCGGTTCACTTGCTATACGTGAGAGATCATTACTCAATTTAGCCATCAGCCAACCAAAACTAGAATATCACCTTTTGAATGCTGGCCTATGTGAACTCGCCCCTGCCTATGGGTACCACATAAGTGAAAACCAACCATTTGTTGATGGAAACAAAAGAACAGCACATGC
>VBJK01000118.1:0-12802 GCA_005879655.1 Chloroflexota bacterium
ATATGCATGAATAGAAAGCATAATGAGCCATAAAGAAATATATACTCAAATTACGCTATAATCAGCCTATGAGGGCGAAGACTTGCCTCGCTCGGCTCGTTGTGGGTTGTCGCGAATATATTGGCGAATATGCTCCAATTCAGCGGAAGAATCAAAAATAATTTCCTCATAATAATTTCTCTGCCAAAGAGTACCTTCCCATGATAAGCTCTGCATTCTCACATGTTTGAGCCATTGCGTCGTAGTAAGAGACTTGTAAGCACCGACGATACTGCCCAATGGAGGAGCATCTTTTCTCATTCCATCCAAGCAGATAATGAAGTGGATATGATCTGGCATGATCACAAATTCATTGAGGGTGACACTTGGAAAACGTTGTGGTAAAGCATACCAATGAGCTTCAATAATCTGACGAAGCTCAGGTGTTTCAAACACAGGCTCGTTGTGTCTTGCTCTGATCGTGACAAAGTAGCGCGACCATCGGTAATCGTGTCCTGCTAGGCGAAGCGATTGCCGACCTTTTAACAACGACAGAGCATACGTATTCCTTCTCATACCCACCTCTTTTCAGTAAACTTTAAAACAGACGTTCATAATTACAGTATACTTATGCATACAAATGTGACCAGAGGAGAACTCTGTGCAATTAATGGCCATGCAGCACATACCTTTGCTCTTCCATGGCAACGCTAAGGGATTGCTGTGACACGGGCACGAATGCACTCGATGCTACGCGCGTACCATTGTAGGGGCAATCCCTTGTGGTTGCCCTGCACTCGATTTGCGCGCGATGGCGATGCTTATTGACTGGTATTGTCCCTTGTGCTTGCCCTAGAGGTGGGGGAAAAATGGATGGAATGGGATCTTGAGGCTATTGTGTTGAGGATGAATGCTTGTTGGGCAAGGCTTGAGGAAGGGGTATGGTGTCATTCATATGAGGCCCATTTGGTGTGAAGATTTGGCATTTGGGCTGTTATTGGTTATGATGCTTCTTGAGAGGAGAGGGAGGCTCGTTGGAGCTTGAACGAAGAACAAAGGAGCATTGAACTGATCTTCAAGTCGGATAAAGCCTGTGCCCGCACGACCCTGTTGCTTGCCTCCGATGGCTCTATTCTTGAAGTCTTCACAAACCAGCGCCCTATGCCGAACAGAAACGTAAAGCCTCCCATCTCATCGGAACATTGGAGCATTGCAGAGATGCACTTGCATTGGCATATCCATTGTGTTATACTCATGGTATATACCGTAATGGCAAAGGAAAGTGCATCTTGTGAACACATCTCACCAAATTAACAAGCCAAACCAGTCTGATAACCCAGACAAACCTTATGACCAGGGGTGGAAGCGTCTGCTGGATATTTGTGCTCAGGACCTTCTTGACTGGATTGCTCGCAAAGTCGTTTTTGCAGGAAGGAGAGCAGAAGAATTTCAGAGTGAAAAAGTGGGTGCAGATGTTTGCATCATTAGCATTTGACAAAGATGATCAGACAAACCAAGAATGGCTAAAGAGGAGGTTTGCCATGTTACTAGACATTCTTCAGGAGGCTCCAGCCTTTCAACAAATTTTCGCGCTAGGAGAAGAGAAGGGCCTTGAGAAGGGACGCAAAGAAGGACGTGAGGAAGGACGTGAGGAAGTACAACGAGAAACAGTGAAGAAAATGAGCAAGACGATCTTGACGCTCGTTACCCGACGTTTCCCAAAACTGAAGACACTGACGAGGGGACAGCTCTTGCTCATTGAGCAACCTCAGATTCTGGATGATCTCTTCCTTAGGATCGCGTTGGCACGCACTCAGGAGGAAGCACAGGAATATCTGCTTACCTGGGATACGCAGAGTGAGACGGAAGCTCTCACAGATCAATAAGCTGGCAATTGTTGCGATGGTGAGGCAGGAATGTGGCTAGCAGGCACCTGAGAAAAGATTCTCAAATGTGATGTAGAACGCTAGATAGAACAGGACTTCACTTGGCGTTCTACCACATTTAGCTCTTACAGTTTGATGATACCCGATATGCGTCCATCCACCAACGGTACACCTCTGCTAGCACGCGAGAATGCCTTCAGCTCACTCCCCTTGAGTGCCGTCACCTGCTCACCTTTCTGACCATTACTACCAGACCAGGTAGTGAGCAGCTGATCTTCATCATTGATCAGCATCGCCAGCAAAATCCGCTCTTGCTCTACTAATTCCGTAGTGACAACGCCCGCAGTCGCTCGCCCCTTCTGAGGGTACTGGTCAAGCGGCACCTTCTTTGTCAGGCCGCTATCTGTTATGACCAGCAGGCTTGTTGGGCTTGGCGAACCCTCGGCAGCATCATTATCGAGGTACGATGCGCATACTACAGTGGCACCCTTGCCAAGGGCCATGGTCGCAACACCCTGGCCAACACGCCCCTGAGCACGTAGCATGTCATCGCTGAAACGTAGCGTTTGCGCATTATCGGTCGTCACCAGATACTCACCCTGGCCACGCGAGATCAGGGCCGTAATGACACTATCACCTTCCGCCAACTTCATATCTTGCAGACCATCTACATCCGCCATCTTATATTCGCTCAACGGAGATTTTTTCACCTTGCCCAGCTTACTGAACGTCACAAGGTAGCGATCCTCATCGTACGAGGAGATCGGCAGGATGATGACCACTTCCTCGTCAGCTGCCAGCTTGAGCAGCTTGCGCAATGGCTCGCCTTTGGTGGAACGCGTTCCCTCCGGGATACGATGCGCGGCGATTTGGAAGACACGTCCGGTCGTGCAGATACATAGTAAGTAGTCCTGCGATGTCGTGGCGATCACTTGGCGCAGTTGCTCATCACCACGCACAGGAGTATACAGGGCCTCGCCATTCTTGCCCTTTGGTTTATAGGTGTCCTTTGCTAAGGCTTTAACCGCCCCAGCACGTGTTACCGCGATGACTACAGGTTCGAGGTCGTGCAGGCTAGCTACTTCAGTAATCGGCTCATGGATCTGCCCGTCTACATCGATAATCGTGCGTCGTTCGTCGCCAAATTGTTTGATGAGCTGCTGCATCTCTTTTTTCAAGAGCGTTATCAAGGCTTTGCGATCGCCTAACAGCTTCTCCAAATCGCTAATGCGTACGCGTAACTCTTCCTGCTCCCTGGCGTATTTTCCTGCGTCCAGGCGTGTTACCTGCGCTAATGTCATGGAGGCGATGACATCTGATTGGATGGTGGTAAGTTGGTAACGGGTTTCAATCTCCTGGCGCGCTGCGGCACGATCTGGAGCTTGCTGGAAGATTTTTACAATTTCGTCGGCATGAGCTGCACCAATGATCAGTCCTTCGACAACGTGCAAGCGCTCGCGCGCCTTACGCAGATCAAACTGTGCACGTCGTGTCAGGACATCGATCTGATGCGTATTCCAGTAATTGAGTAGTTCGACCATGCCAACTTGTTTGGGCTGGCGCGCAGGCTGCATGGGCGTGCCAAAGAGGAAGACCATCTGAAACGAGAGCGAGATCTGAAGGTCCGTTTCTTTGAAGAGCAGCGAAAGCGTTTGGGCGGCATCGGCATCTTTGCGCAGATCCAGCACGATGCGGGTACCCTTTTCCGTATCGCTCTCGTCGCGTACATCAGGCATTAGTCCCTCTAGCTTGCGTGCATTGATGGCCTTGACGATGGAAGCCTTTATCTTGTCGCGGCCAATAGGCGGGATCTGCAAAACCACTAGCGAACGGCTACGTGGTGTCTCCTCTAAGCGTACCTCTGCCCGCACGATGATGCGTCCCTTGCCCGTAGCAAAGTAGTCTCGAATACCATCGATGCCGATGATGCGCCCACCTTGCGAGAAATCAGGACCCTGGATATAGCCCATGAGCTGATCAACATCCATGGTCGGACGATCCAGTAAGGCGATGCAGGCCCGTAAAACCTCATTAAGGTTGTGAGGCGGAATATTGGTCGAGAGGCCAACCGCAATACCGCTTGATGGGTTCACTACTGGCGGAATGCGACCAGGCAGGTAGTCAGGTTCTTGCACCTTGGCATCTTGCTTGTAGGTCGGATGAAGGGGGACGGTCTCCCGCTCCATATCGGCCATCAAGGCTTCTGCCAATGGTGAAAGACGCATCTCGGTATAACGATATGCAGCAGGTGCGTCACCATCTTCGCTGCCTATGTTGCCCTGTCCCTCGATCAAGGGATAGCGCATCGTGAAGGGCTGCGACATACGTACCGCCGCATCATAGACCGAGGTATAACCATGAGGATGGTAATTGCCCAGGATTAAGCCTACCACTTCGGCGCTCTTGACCGTTGGGCGGCTGGAGAGATAACGTGCCTCGCGCATACCGGCCAGGATACGCCGCTGTACAGGCTTCAAGCCATCGCGGGCGTCGGGTAACGCACGATCGGTGACGACCGAAAGCCCATAGGTAGCAAAGGCTTGCGCCATAATGACGGAAAAATCTTCCTGGATAATGCCTGCTTCTACTGTATTATCTGTCGTACTCGCCATAGCCTACACGTCCAGTTCTTTGATCTTACGAGAGTGCTCTGCTAAAAACACACGGCGTCGTTCCGCGTTCTTGTCTTCCATTAATTCAGCCACTAACTTCGCAGCTAAGACACCATCTTCTAAGGTGACGCGCTTGAGCATACGGCGTGCTGGATCAAAGGTGGTGTCACGTAGCTCCTTGGGATTCATTTCGCCCAATCCTTTGAAGCGCTTAAATTCCAAGCCCTGAGCATCAGCACGAGAACGAATAAATTGCTCACGCGCTTCGTCATCTAGCAGCCAGATGACCTTCCCTTTGTATTTTACCGAGTACAAGGGAGGACACGCGATATAGACATGACCTCGCTCAATCAGTTCGCCAAATTCCTGGTGGAAGAGTGTGAGCAGCAAACATTGAATGTGCAAACCGTCTATATCGGCGTCAGTGGCGATAATCACACGATTGAACTTCAGACGGCTAATATCGAAGATATCGCGTGTGCCGGTACCTAACACATTGATAATCGTACGAATTTCCTCATTCTCGACAATGCTTTTCAGATCGGCCTTCGCCACATTCAAGGGTTTTCCTTTGAGCTTCAAGATCGCCTGAAATTCGGAAAAACGCCCCTGACCAGCGCTACCACCTGCCGAATCGCCTTCGACAATAAACAGCTCTGCACGATGGGCATCCCCTGTATTACAGCGTAAAAACTTCTTCGAGAGCGTGGTATCGATCAATTCGCCATTCTTCTTGGTGCCAGCGCGCGCGAGTTCTTCTACCAACTGTGCTTCATTGCGCGCTTTCTGCATCTGCTGGATCTTTCTGAGCCATTCTTTGCCAGCAGCCGTATTGTTCTCAAACCAGTCTTTCAAGCCTTCATCCACCACGGAGCGTACAAGTCCTTCCACCGGGCTATTGTTCAAGCGATCCTTCGTCTGCCCCTGGAACTGGGGGTCAGTCAGCTTGACCGAAATGACCACATTTAAGCCCTGCTGAATAACCTCTGGCCGGAAGCCGTCTCTTTCTCGATTTTTGATAATGCTCCATTTCATGGCATAGTCATTGACCACCTTGGTCAGAGCAGCTTTAAAGCCAGCTTCATGTACGCCACCATCGCGCGTACGCACGGCATTTGCGTAACTATACATAGAGATCTTATAGCCTGTTGTCGGTTGCAATGCAACTTCTACCCGTACATTATCTTTATCTTTGACAATGCCAATAACGTGTTTAAACAGCGGTGTATTGGTAGTTGTAGCCAGGTCGCGTACATAATCGGGTAGGCCATCGCGCGAGTGAAAGACACGGCTAATCTGCTGATTTTCTGCATCATCCCAGGCATCGAGATGAAATGCCACGCCTCGATTGAGGTAGGCAGCAGCTTTCAAGCGGCTCTCCAGAGCCTCTAAGGAGTAATAAGCGTCAGGATCGAAAATAGTTGGATCATACAGCCAGCGTAGCTGTGTACCATGCAGCTTTGGATCACACGGTCCAACCTGATGGGGCATAGCAGTGCCTCTGCTAAATACCTGAGAAAACTGTTGGCCATTTTTCCAGATCGTTAACTCTAGCTTTTCGGATAACGCATTAATGACAGTAGAACCCACACCGTGCAGGCCCCCGGCAGTCTTATAAGCTCCCTCGGAGAATTTGCCTCCCGAATGAGGTACTGTCAGAATAACAGTAGCAGCAGGCAGATAATCACCTTGATAGAGCATCAGATCAAAGGGCATACCTCGCCCCTCATCGCGTACTGTCACCCAACCATCACTATCAACCTGCACCCAAATATGTTTACCGAAGCCAGCCACCGCCTCGTCAACTGCATTGTCCAACGCTTCCCAAATCAGATGAATCAGCCCTGAAGTGGATGTTGAGCCAATATACATACCAGGACGATGCCTGATCGCGGCAATACCTTCCAGGACCTGGATATCTGCGGCGGAGTAATCCATATGTTTTTTTGTTCTTACTACCGTTTTTGCTTCTATCTGCACTGAGGGAGATCCCGTTTCTGGCGATGCAAAAAGTGAAAGTTGTTCCTGTTTTGCTACCCTTGCATCCGACTCAGCGCCCATCGGAGGGAGTGCTTTAGGGGAACGAGACATCTAACCCTGTACCTCTCTTCAAATTGCTCAAATTGCTTATTCAGCATACAGCCTTACATCGGGAAAGTCAAGACAATTTCGGTTCTTTCTTCGGTCAAAAGTTCTATTGGTTTATTCTTTTGCTGTGGCTTTTTGGAGGAAACTGATGGGGGCAGATTTTTTCGCCCTCGCATCGCTCTGCCCCAAATGCTATAATCAGGGAAAAAGTTTCCATCATTATAGCAGAAGGAATGTTTATCTCTTCCAAAGAAGGTGGCCGCGATGATGAAGCCTATTACGGGCCAATATGAATGTCAGCACAGCTCAGGGGTCGGACTTGATTACTTTACATCACGTGTTGATCGCCTGACTATACAGGCAAATGGACGCTTTCTGCTCGTTCAGCAAGACCGTAGCCGTGTCGCCAATGCCGCGCAATCGCTCCTGCGTGGGGAGCAAGTGACGGCCACAGCAGCCGAGACACGCCGTGAAGGCAACTATACGCAACAGAATAATGTGCTCCTGCTCCATTTTGATGATGGGATACAGGAACAGGGTCAGATTGCTTGGAATGGTGAAGGATTTCAGCTAGGTACTAACTTCTTCAAGAAGGTCACTGACTCAACTTTGTTGCCTCCGACGCACCGTATGAAAAAGGATATGGACGATATTGCGAAAGGATTGAAGATCGCAGGTACTATTGGTGGCATTGCCTTTAAAGCGGCTAAGACCATTCATGAAACGATCCAGGGATCGCAAACGCCGGGAACAGCTCAGTCCACGCCTTCAGTTCAGCCTGCCAACAACCAGAATCGGCCCAATGCCCAGATGCAGGCTACACAGGTGCAAGCGGCAGCGCCGCAGTCCACCCCACCAGAACAATCGCTACCGCCAGTACAATCTCCGGCAACAGCTTCATCGGCAACAGCTCAAGGATACGCAGAAGCGATTTTTTGCGATCAGTGTGGTGCGCGCTGCCGTCCGGGGAAGCGTTTCTGCAACCAATGTGGAGCGCGGCTCGACTGATGCAGTATCCTCAGACGGATCGAAAGGTTAGAGCAAACTTGATGCAGCCATCCACCCTGCCTTCCCTGACGGAGTGATGCTAACCTGACGATGCCTGGCATGTCAATTGATTTTGCACTAGGCACCGCGCTGCTCCTTCATCAGAAATTCATAAGCCGCAATGATACGCTGCATCTGTCGCTGGTCGCCGCCACGATCAGGATGGTAGCGTTTCGCCAGGGTACGATAACGACGTTTAATCTGTTGAGGAGTGGCATTAAGCGGCAATCCCAGCACGGCTAATGCTTGTTGACGTTGTAGAACTCCACGTGCCAGGTTGGCGTCACTATGCCATAGCGTCCGTGCACCTACACGCAAGATCTCCCAGAGTAGAGCAGTAAATGATTTTGGCGGCCTTGCGTTCATAAATTCTTTCCCAGCCCAGGTTGTTTTCTGTCTTACTACTAATATCGTACTGCCTGCGACAATGAAACGCAAAAGCCCCTTTGCGCGTGAATCTAAAGAGGGGTGAGAGGTATGACACCTCCAGTTTCATATCACGAACGTTATCGATGAGGAGACACCATTTTATGAATCAACGTCGAACAAACAATCCCAATAATGCAGCAAAAGATCAGGCCGCAGGGAATACGCGGCAAGTCAAGGGACGTTTCAAAGAAAGTTGGGGAGCCTTGACGGGCAATCAACGCCTGGAGGCTGAAGGTCGTGCTGATCAGATGGCTGGCGCGACACAAAATAGAAAAGGACAGTGGAAGTCACGCATTAAAGCTTGGATAGATCGTTTATAAAAGTAATAGCTAGGCTGAACAGTGCATGATGCACTCTGGTACTCACACCTGCAAGGAGGCGCGATATGGCAAGCGAGACACAAAATGTCAGTAATCACGCAAAGAGCAAGTATTTTGGAGTATTTAAACTGGTGGAGAATACGGCGAAAACAGTCAAACCTTTAGAGGAATTTTGGACAAAATTCAATAATGACTGGGCCATGAGCTTTGCTGGACTACTGGCCTATAGCTTGCTGACGGCCATGCTGCCAATCGCCATTGCCATGTTTGGTGTTTTTGGTCTGATCGTGGGTAGCCAGAGTAGTTTTACAAAAAACATTGCTCATCAACTGGCCAACATTTTCCCTAGGACGCCGTCAACTTCGGTTTCCGCAGCAGAGGAAGTGATCCATCTCGCTCTTACGCAGTTATCAAACAGTGCAGGATTTCTCCTGCTTATGGCAATCCTGCTCGCATTTTTTGGCGGTTCTCGACTTTTCATAGCGATTGAAAATTGTCTTGATATTGTCTATCGCGTGCGACCAAGGACAGCCTTGCGCCAGAATCTGATGGCTTTCAGTATGTTGCTCCTCTTTATCGTGCTGATACCAATCATGATCTTTGCATCCAGCGCTCCGGCCCTTGTATTGAGTTTCTTAGGTAATTATCCAATGCTGCAAACTATTCCATTCTGGCATACGATTGCCACCAATGCGGTCATCGTCTACATGGTGGGTATTGTTGGTAGCTTAATTGTAGGTTTCATCTTATTTGAGTCTATCTATGTTGTCGTCCCTAATCAGCGTATTAGTTGGAGCAACAGTTGGCGCGGAGCAATAGCCGCCGCTGTTGCATTGGAGCTATTTTTACTGCTATTTCCGCTGTATGCTACCTTTTCGCTAAAAAACTATACCGGGCAAATTGGCTTTGCGGTGGTTATCCTGCTCTTTTTCTACTACTTTGCGGTGATTTTGATACTGGGGGCAGAAGTGAATGCCTTCTTCTTTGAAGGGATACGCCCACTTCCCAATGATTTTGCCACGTTCGTCAGTACTACGGGCGGTACACTCAATAGAGATTTTCCAGCTGCGGAGTCATCTTCTCATGTTGATCCTGCTGCCACAGATCGAGCCGTGAGGGCGCATGTTGCAGAGGTCTCACAACACGAAGAAAAGAATAAACAAGAGAATGCTGAGCAGCAACAGACCGTGGCTGCTAGCAAGCTCTCTGAAGAGAAAACAAGAACAAAAAAGAGCACGAGCAAAAGTCCCCAGCAGATGCCAACAGTGCTGGCAGTCGTAATGGGGTCAGCGCTGGCGGTGGTGATAGAATGGCTTCATTTGCGGCATGGCGGGAAGTAGTCCAGCGGGCACCCATAAAGGATGCCCCTACAATGGTACGTGCGCGGCCTGCGAGGTCTTGCTAGTCGTTGCCTATTGGTTAGAGTCTTGCTATACTGAGAGACAGCATAATTACTGCTCACCTCGCTGGTCAATACCGGCCAAATAAGTGAGCGATGGAGTTTTCTATGTTCGGTCTCTCTCTCTCATGGCCCTGGCATCCAGGAACGTTCGTCGTCTTGCTTATGCTCGCAATATTGTATCTGATAGGGCTAGGGCGTGTGCGGGCACGTCAGGAGCGTGTAGAGGTATGGCGTATCATTGCGTTTTTTGCGGGCCTGTTGATGGCTGCGCTGTTCTTGCTGACACCCATTGATACTATTGCGCGGACTCAGCTTTTCTCGGTGCATATGGCCCAGGTTGTGACACTGGTGACGCTCTGCGCGCCATTATTGCTCTTTGGCTCTCCGGCGGTATTGTTGCGTCCTCTTGTTGAGCTGCCGCTGATCCGTGCTATCGTACGTTTTCTCACATTTCCGCTGACGGCTACTCTGCTCTTTAATATTTCATTTGTCTTTTGGCACCTGCCACTCATCTATGATCGGGTGGTGACAGATCCGACGCTCTATAGTGTTGCCGTGCTGAGTATTTTCCTCGCTTCGCTCCTCAACTGGTGGCCATTGATCGGGTCGTTGCATGAGCTACGGCGTATGAGCTATCCAGTGCAACTGCTCTATGTATTTTTGGATGGTCAGCCGGTGGACATCTACGCGCTGGTATTGGTATTTAGTATGGTGCCGCTGTATGCCAATTCTACTATTCCCTCTCAGATTGGTCTCTCGCGCTTCGCTGATCAGGCTGTTGGCGGTGTGCTCTTATTGATACCTGGTCTAGTGGATCTGGCGGTGATGACACCACTCTTCTTCCGTTGGCTGGGACTGATTGAGCAAAAGGCCAAGCTGGACGATGAGCGACGGCAAGAAGAAATGGCACTGGAGGAAGCATGGGAGGAGGAAGATGCAGAGGTATAGACCCCCACGACCAGGGCAATGCCACAAGGCATTGCCCTGGTCGTGGGGGTCTATACCTCTGCATCACTTTTTGTGTTTGCGTGCAAAGTAGAGCAAATACCTTGCAATATTCGGATTCATCCCCTTGATCATATCGATATCATCTTCGTCTAGAGGCTTAATCCATAAGAGTAGCCCAAAACAGAGCACAAGGAAGAGAATACCAGAGGCAAAGAGCAGGAGCTGGTTCGAGGGTTGCCACAGCAGGCTGGGTAAGGCAGCCAGCACAAGAGCGAGCAAGAAGCGTAACGTAAAGCCCAAAGGGTATTTATGTGGCAGGTCTCGCCAGAGGAAGGCGAGCAGGATAGCACCAGTTAATACCTTGGCAAGACCATCTGCAATTAATGCACCAGCAGGTCCCAGTTTGAAATAGCCGATGAGGATCGTGCCCATCACAATCAGCACCAGCATACCCAGCCATTGTCCGAGCACAACCATTTTCGCTTTGCCTACCACATAGAGTGTAGATTGGTGAATGGTGGTACCGAAGACCCGTACAAAAATGTTGAAGAAGAGGAAGATGGCCAGCAACGGTCCTACCGGGTCGAATTTGCTGCCATAGAGTGCGTGGGCAATATTGGATGCATTAAAGAGACAGAAGACCAGGCCAGGAGCGGCTAGCAATGTTTCTACTTTGATAAGCGCTTGCCAGGAGCGGGAGAGCCGTTCATTGTTATTGCCTACGAAAGCAGAGGCCAGCGCTGAACCAGCAACACCACCGAAGCCAGCAACAAGCAGGAGATTAGCAGCATCAGCAAGTTGAAATGAGAGGTTAAAGTAGCCTACATCCACCAGCGAGACAGCGAAAATGCCGAGCATGATAATCGTTGTCTGCTTGAGTAAGGCACCCGTCACAATGTTGGTTAACCAGGCAGAGATGCCAAGCTTGACTACCGGTCCCAATGGTTGTTTATATTCTGCGCCGCGTTGCCAGAGAAATCGTAAGAGCCACAGTGCAAATGCAGCTGCGTTGAATAGCGAAATGATGGCTAACATCCACAGTATGCCGTTAACCCCCCAGTCGAGTTGCACTACCACAATACCAAGTCCCAGGATCACCAGATTGGTCGCGCTTCCAACGTAGAATACAATCTGCATGCGCATCAACGCAGCACACAGCGCTGTAAGCAAACTGCCAATACTGCTACCAAAGATATATACGGCAATCGGCGTAACATGCGAAAGTAGCTCTGGGTTGCGTAATCCCGCCGCCATATCGGTAGCTCCCTTGATGCCAGTCAGGCTAAGCAATGTGGCGAGCACAGGCAGGCAAAGCAGAATAACGATGACGGATATGACGAGCACAACCAGACGTAAAGCGAGTACACGTCTGATCAAGAAGGCGGCAGATGCCTGCCCGTATTCAGCGAAGATGCGAGGTATATAGGTAGTAGTGGCGTCCTCTAGTCCTAGCGAGATAATATAGAGAATAGTATTATACGTCGTGAGCACAACGGCAAGGATACCATACTCTTCCTGAGAAACGCGATGGGTAATGACAGCAGTGAGCACATACCATGAGATAAAGAACCAGAGTCCGTAAGCTTGGTTGAGCAAGTAACTGTTGGGTGTACGCCTCAGTAGTGATTGTGCTGCGGCGTCTCCGCGAGATGTTACAGTTTCTATGGTATTGATGTCTGGTATGATGGGATTTTCTTCTGTCAAGATGCTACTAATTTCTGTACTATCCTTTTTCGTATGATTTTCTACTTTCATGCTACTAGGATCTGTCGCTAATGGAAAAACCTTTTCTTGTGGTCCAGTTTCTATGCGTATAAGCCGTAACGGGCGTAGTATTAATTTTCCCATATATTATACTAACTCTTCTCGAGAAAAAATTTAACGGAGTTTGAAGATATGCCGTGCTAACCAGCCAATTCCTCCTAATACTGCGAACATTTCCAGGATACTGGCATTTGCCGTAACATGATCTGCTGAGACCATGTAGAAAATGCCTACCTTAGATGTAGCGGCTATGAAGAAAAGTCCAAGGGCAATCCATGCTGGTAATGTAGCATAGACGAGTGCTTGTTGCCAATGGTGATTTAAAAA
>VBJK01000118.1:12840-16069 GCA_005879655.1 Chloroflexota bacterium
CGATTACGGCAGGAAATGGGCCATCTAGTGCTCCTGTGGGTGTTTGTGGGAGCAGTTGTAGCCACAGTTGCGGTGGTACCAGTGCTAAAGTAGCCAGTACAGTTTCCAATACGACCATGGCGATGATGGCAATGTGTATATATTTTGTCCTTTTTAGCAGCGTGAGACTGGAACTGAACATTGTTTGTGCCTTTCGCTTAGGGATTGTTGGGGATGGGGAGTAAGCCCATCATATATTTCATGAATAAAATACGCCTCACGGAGTCATCGATGCGTTGTGGACTGATTGTTGTTGCATTGATCGCTTGTTTGAGGCCATCGATCATGGTAGCGACCGTGTTTGGACTGGCGGCTCCCATGAGTAGATCTGCTCCAGCTGCGACGGCTAATGGTGCTACCTGGGATGCAAGCGTATAGTTTGTGATCCCTTTCATCGTCAGGCTATCCGTCATAATGACGCCTTGAAAGTGTAGATCATTGCGCAAGATGCCGGTAATGACCTTTGACGATATCGTGGAAGGTTGTGTATCATCGACGGCAGCGACAATTTCGTGTGTCACCATAATGGCATGGACGTTTCCTTGTTGGATGAGTGTGCGATAAGGTGCCCAGTCGATCCGTTCCAGGTCACTGCGTGAGCGTGTGACTAGCGGTACAGCAAAATGCGGATCGCTGGCTACCGATCCTAAGCCCGGAAAGTGTTTGAGCGTTCCTATCACTTTACCGCTGTGCTGTAAACCTTGCAGGTAGGCAGTTGCCATGCTCGTTACGCGCTCAGGATTGGTGCCATACGTGCGCTGATCCTGATGCAGTTCGGAAGTGGGTGAGTTGTCAACATCGACAACCGGGGCAAGATTCAGGTTGATACCGTAGTCGGCAAGGTCTTGCGCGTCCTGCAAGCCAGCTGCTTGTGCCTGACCAGGATCATTGCTTGCTCCAATGCTAGCTTGTGATGGGCGTGGACCATTGAGATAAAGTAAGCGATTAACATAACCTCCTTCCTGATCTGTGGCAACTGTTAAAGGAAGTGTACTATCGCTCTGCATGTGGTAAATGAGATCTTTTAATTGGGGTTTGCTTACAATATTGCCATTTGCATAGAAAAGCAATACTGCGCCAATATGATAGTGCGTGATCATCGTGTTGAGATCGGGCGAATCAGTTGGGCCTGTAAATTGCACGATCATCATTTGTCCTAACTTCTCGTCTAATGTCATATTTTTTATGATAGTATCTATATACTTTTCCGCCCTGGAGGGCAACTTGGCTTCAGATGTGTTAGTATGCTGGAAGCGCTGAGCAGTATTGGGTAGTAATTGATGACTATAGTCGGTCAGGTTATTGAGTGTCCAGGCTTGTGCGCCAAGAAAAACGCCTGTGTTGCTCGTGTGAAAGAAGAGAACACAGAGCAGGACTACTAGTAGTAACGCTTTGCCTCTTGCAATAGTTAGTGGTTGTTGAGGAAGAGACAGATGTGGTGGCTTATCAGATGATTGGTAGGTTTCATGGCTAGCAAGATCAGAGACTGCTGGTGCTTGCTTTTTAGACGGCTGGGGGCCGGTCGATGGCATGTGATAGGCTCCTTTCAGAGACAGTAAATATCTTTTTTTATGACATACAGTTGACCCATAGATCGTTATGTAGTTATATCTACGTCGTACAGTATAATAAGATCTGAAAGAGATTTATTCGTCTATTGCTGACAACGCTCGTCAGTGATGATTGTGACGGATATAATTATAACACGGCTTGGAGGCAACTGTCACCGTACAGAATTTGTATAGAATAGAAAGATGAGACAACTTTTTTGAGAAAAAAGTAGGTTTTAAGGAGGAACTACTTGTTGCTGAAGTGTTTTTAGTTTATGAAAAGATACACGAATATTCCGTGTATCTGGTACATATTGAAAATGAAATGAAGTATTAAGCGTATCGCCCAAATGTGGCTTATAGCATAATATTGCTCGTGCTTGTTTATAAGCTTGGCCATGATATATACTGTTTTTACCATGTGCACGGAAAGGGAACCGGGGGATCATACTTATGCTATATAAGCAAGCATTCATATTCGCCACCATGCTGGCTTTGTTTCTTCAACCATCTTGGCTGCTCTTTACCTTGATCGGGATGTTTGTTGCGCTATTGGTGATCGTGTTGTTACTAGTGAAGCCGCTAGCGCTCCATCGCTATTTGCTCCGTGTGCGAGGGGTACAAAAGGAAGCTGTTGGACGGTATATATCCCTCAAGGTGTTAACGAGTCTTCGTCAAGCGGTGGATACATCGCCAGCTGGCTCAACTGGTCCAATCGTTGCTGTGCGGGAGGAACAGCTCTCACTGCTGGATCTGGTACGGCAGCAGGAGGGCAACCAGCTCTTATTAGGAGCGCCTGGCACTGGCAAGACGATGGCGCTACGTGTCTATCAGTATCATGCTGCGGAGCATTCCAAAGCTTTAATCTTCGGACCTGCTCGTATTCCGGTGTACGTGCCCATGAAGGACTATAGCCTGTACCTTAAGAGGCTATACCAGGAGGTCGCGCCTGCGATGGAAGAGGGGGAAGATCACAAGGGGCTGGATGTTGACTTACTCGATTTTCTGCATGAAAGCGACTTGCCCGGTATGGGCTATTTACGTCGCTATCTGAAGCGGCTAGCAGCACAGGGACGGCTACTCTTGCTCTGTGATGGGCTAAATGAAGTAGATGGCAAGTATCTCTCCTTGGTCGGTGATGAGCTGGTGAGTTTGATGCAGAAGACGAACAATCGGTGCGTGGTGACTTGCCGCGAGGTTGATTACCGGGAGCAGCGCAAGTTGGCGCAACTGGTCGAGAGGGGGCGGGTGGCCCAGGCTGTGATCTCTCCTTTGTTGCCAGAGCAGATACATGCATGTGTCGAGCGCTACATTGAGCAGCAGGACAAGCAATGGAAGCATACTGCTGGACAGATTATTCAGGTCATTGACCGTAGCCGCTTAAGGTATCATTGTACGAACCCAATGATGCTCTTTCTCTTACTGGGGATCATTGATACTATCGGAGTAGAGCGTGGCAAGCAAGTTGATACGCGTGGTCGCTTACTACGTGAGGCGGTGGGGCAGCTCATTGAGGATGAGAGGCAGCGTGCCAGGTGGCAGCATCTGCCTCCTGATGCACAAGAGGTGGTGCGTTTCCTGAGCGAGGTAGCGTGTGCCGCTCGTTGGGCTAATGATCGCGGCGCAATCCAATTGCGAGT
>VBJK01000119.1 GCA_005879655.1 Chloroflexota bacterium
GAGAGCATCGCGGGCAGCCAACTTTGCGCCAGGTCAGGCTGCCTATGTAGGACAGCAATGGCTGCATGGGTCATCGAAATCGGGCAGCCATGTCCTGCTTCCACCTGGGTCAGCAGGTAGAACGCGGCTGCGCGTGCCACGTGACTGCCTGGACGAGAGTCACGCCAGGAGGAGGCATGTAACCCCCGTGCTACAGCAGCATTCATCAGATGATGGTAGGCAGGGTGAAACCTCACCTCATCGATACGGTGCCCATAGCGATCATGCGTCTGCAAAACCGGCTCGAACGTATTGGCGTCGAACCCCCATTGGATTACGTCCTCACGCCCCGCAAATGCACCCATCTCGCTCAGACTCTCCTCAGCCCAGCCTGCCCCTTCACGTAGCACACTCTCAACCAGAGCTGCATCGGATCGAAAAATATTCGAATTAACCAGTGGTGGTGGCTGATTAAAGACTGTGTGAGTCGGAGATCGTCGAGCCTGTGTCTGTTTTCCCGTTTCCATAGCGTTCCCTTTTCTGGATAAGCACAGAGAAGCGCATCAGCTTCATCTGCATTTTTTAGGCTTTTTTTATTCTATCATCTTTACTCTCCAAGAGATGAGGCTCATAAGTTCTTTGATTGATGCAATTGGGTCAGAGCCGAAAGCGAGAGATCTAGAGCTATCTTACCCCTCACGTCACCCATATATGGACGAGTCAGAATGGGGAGAGAAATAGCCAGCTCCATGTCACAACCTCCGCGAGATACGAGAGACCAGCAGGTCAGTTTTTCCCTGCGCTCTTTTCCGTAGCTTATGGCAAGCTGGCCCTTTTACCGAAGTAGTATGCCCGAAAGAGTGACAACAACTCATCACTGCTGGCATAGTGCGGCTTGAAGATCAAGCAATCGCCAAGAACCGGCAAACGCTTCATCCTCGATCTGGCAATGCATCAATTGATATGTCTGTTCAAAGACCTCCTGTGTTACAACTCCGCTTTTGACGATGAAGGATTGGACAAGCGCGAAGAACATGAGAATGACCTTTCTCATAGCATCAGGTACAACAGCAAAATCCAGCATTTTTCTTGTGAACGTCACCTCATAGCCAGCCTGCCTGAGCAGTTCGGACCAGTTCGGCTGTCTCTTCCGTGCACCGTTGGCGTGCAGAGCCTGCTCATACCAAGAGCTGAGCTGTTCACAGGCTGGACTACTGCAATGGCCTGCTTCTGCTTCGATGAGACGCAAGACGCCATGCGGTCGTAAGAATGACCTGCACTGAGTCAGCATTGGCAACCATTGCTCCTCAGTCAGCCATGCAGAGAGAAAGTGCCCACAGATCAGATCAAATGAGTCATGCGGGAAATGCAGTCCGCTTCTCAGATCCATGACGGAAACCGAAATATTGTGACAAAGGCTCACCCGTGCCCTGGCATGAGCATACTGGATATTGGCGAGGCTCGGATCGATCCCGACCACCTCTGCTTCAGGCAACTCAAATGCGACATCAAGCAGCCAGTTCCCTGCGCCGCAAGCCAGATCGAGTAAGCGAAGCGAAAGTGTCTCTGGAAGCAATGATGGCAGAGTATCAAGACAGGTGCGTAGAGCTATGTGTTGTGACCACAATCGTGCGGCCTCGGCAGCAAATGTAGGGTCAAGAATGGGATAAACAACGTCTGAGGCAGTAAACATGTTCCTCTCCTTCAACAAATGGGCATTCCAACATACTGTTGTGCTAGCATCTTGATCGTTTCAATAGTCAACGGCTTGGTCACATAGTGACTGGCCCCACGGTAGCCGGCACGCACTCGATCAACGACTCCATCAAGGCGAGTGAGCATAACAATGGGGACAGCAGCAAAGCGTGGTTTGCCTTTGAGATAACGGGCTACCTGATAGCCGTTCAATTTGGGGAGTCTGATATCGAGAAAGATCAATGCAGCAATGGAGGCAGTCTCTTGAAGTAGCCAGCGTATGGCAGCCAGACCATCGGGGAAACTCATCCCGTGGTATCCTTCGCGCTGCAACGCTACTTCCACAATTTTCCTCGTGAGAGGTGAATCGTCGATGATAAGGATGGGGCCTAGCATATTCCCTCCAACATCAATGAGGCGGCTTCTGTACACAGGTAGTATAAAAGTTCAAGAACGCACAAAAGTTGTCTTTGCATAACTCGATTTCGATAGTTCGATGCAACTGTTCTACCTCCTCTTCTGTCGTTACTGCTTGAGTCAAGCAAAAATGGAAAACAAGCTTTTCTCACTTAAAGACATCCCGTCTTCAAGGTGTGCATGATGAAGGCAAGATATTTCTCAGCTAACTGCTCGACGCTGAGCCTGCCAACAGGATTGATCCAGAGATAGGTCCAGTTCAAGGCACCCAACAAGATCAGCGTGGCCAGCCGTGCATCGGCAACAGACCAGAGACCAGCATCGCGTCCCTCTTCGATCACCCGCTGCAAACAGGCTTCATACTCATCACGGCATTGCTTGATGATCTCTTGCCGCTCTGGTGAGAGAAACCTCCACTCATTGCTCTGGACCATTCCACAAGTTGCCCAAGCTCTCAGCCTGGGCCGAACGAAGGTCTATGAGCTGATCTACAAGGAGGGATTGCCTGTCCAAAAATTTGGACGAGCCACCAGAATCTCCCCAGTGGAACTGCGGCGTTGGCTTCAAGAGCGGGAGCGTCAATGAAAATGCTCGCTTTTAGAGCACTATGCGGAGTCGATGGGATACCATCATGGTCATCATTTGTCGTCATTTTGCAGTCATTTTGCGCTGTTTTGAGGGGATCTGTCCCCTCAACAACGCGCCGTTTCACCCGAAATGTCGCCATTTGTCATCGTTTTGCAGTCATTTTGCTGACACACACAAGGAGAAGACATGTTTACAGAGACTACCGTTCATCCTGACTCTTTGCTGGCCCACCTTGGCCACAGCGAGCCGCTCACCAACACGAGCTTAAAAGACCCTGTGCGCCAGATCCCGTTTGTGCGTTGGGACGCCTCGTCTGGTCGCAAGATCGAGACCAAGGCAACCATTGTCTCGGTTGATAACGGCAATGATGCCTTCAAAGGTGCGATGCTCCATGCACATGCCCCTCGCTTTTGTACCAAGCGTCTTATCACAGCCTATGCTCCGGCGAGGAAGCTTGGTGCAGGCGATGGCATTACAACCTGGCAAGTCAATGGGTCTGAGCCATTCTGGATAGGCGACGATGCCTTACTGGCAACGAAGGCCGAGAGCCTGCCCATCGGCATGACTGAGGAGCGGCTCCCCGATGAACGTTACCGCCGCTACCTGTTCGCCTGTCTGGTGGAACTGTTGCTCGAAGCAGGATACGGAACACTTTCACGCGAATTCCAAGGAGAACATGACCTCTTCCTCAGCTTTGGCCTTCCTAATGAAGAGGTGAGGCATGGCAACGTCAGCGAGGTGGTAAGACAGGCACTGACTCCGCTGCTCAAAACGGCATAGACCGTTCGTCGCACTGACGAACAAGAACGCGTCACCACCTGGATTCTCAGATTGGTCCAACTCAATCCGTATCCACAGACCTTTGGCTCGTTTGCCACTTGGTACTATAAAGTGGACCCATTTGTCAAGACAGAAGGAGGGCTAGTTTTAAGAGCTACTCTCCTCCTTTTCCTCTCGTTGTGTTGCTTGTTTTATGCTAAAGTGATCGGTTTATCAGTAAAGTACACTTCAGCAGGGGTTTTATAATCGAGAGCTTGATGAACTCTTGTGTGATTATAAAAATCGAAATATCTGCTTAATTGCTGGCGAGCTTCCTTCGGTGAGGTATAGTCGTGTAAATAGACTTCTTCATATTTAATCGTCCTCCAGAGACGTTCTGTGAAAATATTGTCTAATGCACGACCTTTACTATCCATACTAATTTTAACGTTCGCCTCCTTTAATAGTTGCTGATACTGCTGATTCGTAAAATGGCTGCCTTGGTCGCTATTCCAGATCTCCGGCACCGCTGTCGAAAGTGCGAGTTGAACAGCTTCTAGAACGAATGGCATTTCGAGTGTTTGATCGAGTGCCCAGCTCACCACATAGCGCGAGTACCAATCTAAAACAGCAACCAAATACATCCATCCTTGTTGTAATCGAATATAGGTAATGTCGATTCCCCACACCTGATTGGGAGTACCAATCGTCATATTCTTTAAAAGATATGAGAACACATGTTCTTTATGTTGCCGTCGACTTAAATTTGGCCCTGGATAAATGGCTACAATGCCCATTTCTCGCATATGACGCTGCACTGCTTTCCGATTAATTTGCACTCCTTCTCGTTGCATATGGGCCGCAATACGACGTGAGCCATAAAACGGATATTCTGTGTATAATTCATCAATACGATGTTTGATAGCGACTTCTTCGTCTGAAGGTTCTCGCGGCTGATAGTAGATGCTTGAGCGACTAATACTCAATAATTCGGCTTGTTGTGTAAGCGAAATATCGCTACTTTCTCGTTCTACAAGCATTGCCCGTTGCTCATGACTTAGACTTGACACTTTTTTTAAGCCATGTCAGTTATGTCGTCAATTTGCCGATTTCCGCATACAAATCAGTCAGTTGTTGTTCATATGCCTCTTTCATTTCTGCTGTACTGTCTTGCTTCTCAAAAAGACTTGGTAAACCCTCAATTGCAATTGTTCTCCAATTCTTTAATTGCGTAGGATGAACCTCATACTCTGAGGCAATTTGAGCCAGGCTCTTCTCTTCCTTCAAGAGTTCTTGGACGACTTTGCGGATGACCAGCTGCGGTATACTGTTTTCTCATAATGGTTCAGTATATCTTATTTCTGACCCTTTTCCTGTCCGAATTTCTGGGTCCATTATAGTTCATATCCGCAGACATAGCTCACCTCCAAATGGGTGTTTCAGTGATGTCACACTAGAGAGTGTGGCGCTTATCGACAGTTCTTTCTACTTGTGGCACAAAGGTTTATCTGTTGGAATTTTTTGACGCTTATCTGTATACTTATATGAAAGTGTAATATAAGTATGTATCACTAGTATCACTGTATTTGTATGAATGTACCGAATTGATCACAAATGACTTGAGGTTTAAGACTATGAGGATATGGCACGTAACGTATTCATCCACTCAGCCCCATTACCAAAGATGGTTCACTCGATTAGATACTACAAGGCTGTCAGTACTGATCGAATCGCTTGTTCGGTACTCTTAAAAAGAGCTAGCTGCTCACACGCTTCTGGCAGCTCAAACAGTGACGAGAAGCGGAGCTGAAATAAGAGGGCAAGTACGGATTTTACCCTAATTGACACCATAAGGTATCAATTAGGGTGTCAAACCTATTCTATATGCGTGTAAATGCGCCTCCGAAGTCTGAGTATGATGGGCATGAGTGTTATTGTGGATAGATGAGAGGTATTTTATACTCTCCGACAAGCTGCTAGTTGGTCAAGTTACAATTCGTCTGTCGTCGGGAATTGCCTCTTTAGGCGGAAGCTAGAACTTTCTCAATGACAAGTTTTTTTTATGGATTCACCCACCAAGTTGCAGGTTCTTCAGATCAGGAAATTCCTACATTTTATTTATGGGTTAAAATTGCCCTTAGAGATGAGTAATAGTTCCCCCAAAAAATCGCAATATATATTAGAGGGTTCATGGAACTCTGCACAGATACGCGCTCGATGAGAGGGATTGCGCTCTGAAAATTACGTTTTGCATTCTGTCCATCACACCATTCATAACAGAGTTCTCTGCGCCCCGTAGATGTTGCTTGCATTCTCTTTCAAGATAACCGAACAGAGAACGTCCCTTCGTTCCAGACACATTTGAAGGAAACTAAGACCTGATTCTCTTCGCTCCAAGTTGGTGGGTGTCGTCATGTTCACCCTACCGCTTTAGTCTGGTGATGGGATTTCTTGCAGTTTCCTAGATAGTGTCTGCTCAATCGACACCGTCCTATGATACTCGTCACCTTCCTCTTGCAGCCTGTGTTCTATTGCACTGTAATCTCTCAGATTGTGGACTGCATTAGGCTAGTAAGAGAGTGACCAAATCAAGAGGAGATCAGTTCTATGGAGGCTGATAATTCCAAAAGCTGCACTACACTCGCTGAATGCTTTAGCAAGCATTATAAAGAGATTACTCAAGGCGCTTATGGATTAGCCGACAAATGGCCTTTTGCTTTTGATGGACTTGCAGAAAATCGAAAGTGTGCTGCAACAATATTATTGCATGAAGCATATATTGATGCGTCTTCAACGTTTTCTCATTTTAAGCCAGAGCGCAGGCCGTTTCCCATCTGGTTTTTCAAGATCATGTATTGTGTCATGTTGGGGAAGCTACATAGCCTCAAGCAGAAACGGTGGCAGCAAGTCACACCGAGTACATCTTCTGCTGTTGAAGAAGATCCACCGGAGAGTGATCCATTTGACTTGTTCATCTCACCCCACTGCACCGATCCACAGGACCACTATGTGGTGGTTGAGCAGGTGAATGAGTTGCTTTCTTCCTTAAACCCACGGATCGTAGCATTCTGTATCACTACGCCATTCGTGATAGGTCAGGACCAGAGATTGCTCAGAGGTTAGATTGCTCCCTCGATCAATTTCATACCCATCTTTCTTACATCCGACAACACTTACGCACCATTGCTCAAAACGATGGCATGAATTAAAAAGCGGTCTTCGGCTGCTCAAGTGGATTTGCCTGCTTAAAGTACAGCAAATCAGCGTGATTTTGTGCAAACGATACCGTTCATCTAACAAAATGTTCAAGAAAGGAGAAAAAACGAAGTATGGAGCGTCAAGACTCTGCTTGGCAACAGCAACGTGCTAGAGAAGAATTGCTGCTCCTCTTTTTAAAGTCCTATGAAGAGGGAAATTTAGAGGTCTTTGGTGCTATTTTAGAGCAGGCAGAAACCGATCCAGAACTGGATACCCTCATATGGAGTGCCTTTCTGACTCATCTGAGTCAAAAAGGCATTCATCCTGCTCCAGAAGAGGAGAAAGAGGGGCTTATTGCCCTTCTACAACAGTCACTCCTATCCAATCGGAAGAGACCAGAACCTCCTCCACTCACACTGGCCGATATCGCAGCTCGGATGCAGGTTGAATTGATCTTGCACCGAGCGGACTACGCAGACCTTCCTGCGATAAGACGAGCACTCGACACCCTAGTTCAGTTTCGTGACCCGCTTCCTGACCCGCTTGACCTTCTTACCATTCAAGCGATCTTCTTAGAATGCGGGTTGGCAGTCCCATCACCCTTTGACAATGCCTTTCTTCAAGCAGCACGACGGCTTCAAGAAAAAAGAGCCGTCCAGTAGTACGACAAGAGGCATTACCCACGTGCATCTTACAGCAGCTCCAAGAACATGCTGTTCGCAAATCCTGAAGGGGAGACACTTCAAGCTTTCCCTAAAGGGACCCTCATTTTGTTCCGATGATCTGTTCAGGAGTAAGATCATATGATGAGCATACAATTTCCAGAATACTGGAAGCCGATAGGGCATGTTGACGTTCGGATCGGGTCGTTGCGCAATGATGCGCGACTCTATGACAATTATCCAACGTTTCAACGCGAAAAGATCTGGCCATATCGCATGAAACAAAGTCTCATTGATAGTATTCTTCGTGGGTTTCCCATTCCAGAACTGCTTGCCAATTGCCGGGAGCATCAATTCTGGATCGTTGATGGGCAACAACGACTCTCGGCGATCCTTGAGTACCTTGCTGATGGCTTTCCGACCTCACGCCTCAAAGAAGATCCTTGCTTACAGCCGATTGAGCCAAACAAACGGTACTCGCGCTTGTCTTCAGAGGCACGTGAGCACTTCGACAATTACACCTTACGTATTAGTGTTGTAGAGAACATGGATGAGAGCCAACTGGGTGCCCTCTTCCGCCGTCTCCAGAATCAGCAGTCCCTGATGCTGGCCGAAAAGCTGTGGACCTTTACCAGTGAAGCGAACAAACAAGCAGCAGAACTGGCAACTCATCCATTTTGGACAAAAATGTATGGAGGGAGACAAACACGCAAGCGCCCCTTCCTCGCCAGCCTCCATCTCCTGTGTCTAGAGTTGTCCGGTTTCACCAATCTCACAACACCTTGTCTGCGAGATGTCGCAGCAGGAGCACATGATGAGCAAATCACGTCAACAACCATTGCCATGATACGACAACGACTTGAAGAGGTGGCACGCCTGTTTTATGGAACGATGATCCAATCACTCAAGGAACTCATCCCCGTCTACCAGGCGCTCATCCTGCTTGAAAAATCGGATTGTGATGTTGCTAAATCAACACTGGGGTGCTTATCTCCCTGGTTTGCCCAGATTCGGCAAGCCTCACTTCAAGCACGAAAAACCTATGGGCAAACTGATATCCTTTCCAAAATAATCTACAGCCGTTATCAGCTACAGTTTTGGGAAGAGGAACTTCCCAAGGTGCGACAGGCCGTGGGCATCTGCATCATTGATCGCAAACGCGCCTTTAGTAAGAGTGATCGAGAACAGGCATTGCAAAGGCAAGAAGGCATTTGTCCACCCTGTGGTCAGCCCATCACTGTCTCTGATATTGGACACCATATCGTCTTACACGCCAAAGGTGGACCAACGACCGTCGAGAATTGTATTGTTCTTCACGAAGCCTGTCATAGCAGACTTCATAGACTCCCAGGGACCGAATGGGAGATCCTCAGAGAAGCGGCTTGAACAATCTCCACGTTGCCATAGGCTGGCTCTCCGCTGCCGAGTGGCTGACACGGTAACGGACAGCCAAGGAGTTCCTGCCCTCCTCTTCCTTGCCAGGGGCCAGTTGCCGCTCCTGGTGGGGAATGATGCGGCAGAGGACGAAATCCATCCACTTCACTGAAGAGTCCGCCTCTAGACTGGACATAGGTAAGCGATAGAGTCATCAGGAAGATGCTTAGCAGAATGATCAGGGTAGTACACGTTTCTTACTTAAATAGCAGGAGAAAGCCCATGTCCAACAGCTACCTGTTTACCCAAAAGAACGTTATCGGCTTGTTTAATGGCTTTGTGGGCAGTGGGAACAGTCTAGAATTTCATGCTGATCTGGTTCTTCCCTATCGTAACGAGTTTCAATGTCTCCCAATGCATGGCCAATATCTGCTCGTACAACTCCAAACACCTTCTGAAGCTATCTTGGGCCGTATCGTTTCTCTCGGCTCGGATGGCGCATTAGCCTCAAAAAAGAGCGAAGATGAGAATCTTAGTGCCCTTCGTGAAGCCAAGGAGATCTCAGAGAAAGCCCGTGAAAAAGACCTCAAGTATCGAGTCAATATGCAAATCTTAGGGGTCTTGCGAAAACGCCCTGGTCAACCTCTGACCTTTGTCCCTTCTCATCGCCGACTTCCGCACCTAGGAAGTCGAGTCGCCTTTCCGACAGGGGAAGTCCTACAAGAAATTGCAGGCCATAACATTGCTGGCGCAGCGATTGGTCATCTGGCCTTGGGTGAATACATTTACGCTCAGGGATGTCCCACTATAAAAGAGGAGAATTGGATGCATCTTCTTGCTCCAGAAATTCTCGTTCGTTTTCCTGTAGAAAGTCTTATCGCCCGTAGATCCTTCATCTTCGCACGTGCAGGCTTTGGCAAGTCCAATTTAAATAAATTGCTCTTGAGCCAATTATACCGACAGACCCCTACAGTGATCAAACGGGGGAATCAATCCGTTCCCGTTGGAACACTTTTGTTTGATCCAGATGGAGAATACTTCTGGCCTGATGATAAAGGAAGACCAGGACTCTGTGATGTGCCTGAACTCCAAAAGAAGCTTGTGGTCTTTACACCCAGAATGGCACCCAGTCCCTTTTACCAATCCTTTGTAGCAGGAGGAATTAAAATCGACATCCGTCAGCTCTCTCCTACTGACGTGCTCTCTATCGCGCTGTGCGCTCAAAAGCAGGACCAACAAAATGTACAGAAATTAAAGGGACTCAAGCAAAAACCATTGGCTGCGCTTGTCGATCTCATTGCTGAACGTGGAAATCAGACCCTCCTCACTGAGATGAATCGGCTCCTGGGCCTGGATAAACAGCAGGCCGCAGAAGCTTTGGCGGCACGCTCGAATATGACGACTGTAGTGCAGACCCTGCATGATCCAGACAGCCAACTGCTCAAACAACTCCCCAAGGCACTTGCTCAGGGGAAGCTCTGTGTCATTGATGTCTCACAATTGCATGATGGACAGTCCCTGATTTTATCGGGCCTTCTTCTGCATCATCTTTTTCAGCTTAATCAGGAGGAGTTCACCAAAGCTCAACCACATTCCATTCCTATCATTGCGGTCATCGAAGAAGCTCAGTCAGTCTTGAACAACAGGTCCCCGGCAGCCGAACCCTATATCTGCTGGGTCAAAGAGGGCAGAAAATATGATCTGGGAGCCTTGCTTATTACCCAACAGCCAGGCAGTCTTCCCCCAGAAATCCTGAGTCAAGGTGACAACTGGTTTGTCTTGCACCTGTTATCAGTCACTGATTTAAAAACCCTCCAGAAAGCCAATGCGTACTTTAGCCAGGATATCCTTTGCATGCTCCTCAATGAGCCACTTACTGGGCATGCCGTATTCTGGAGTTCGGTCTGTGGCAAACCTTATCCCGTCTCGCTGCGTGTCTTATGCTTTGAGCAAGCCTATAGCAGACTTGATCCGAACTATGAGCGAGCCTCTATCCCGACCTTTGCCGCTTCTTTACAGACGAGTGTTAGCCATAAACCAGAAAGTGTCCCAAGCGTATTCCTCTCTTCTGAATACGATGACTGGCCTCCTTTGGACGAAAACGATCCAGAATTTGAGGACAGGGAGGAAAAAACTGACCATGAATTTGAGGTTTTAGTGTGATCTTATGGGTAATATACGTAACCCTAGCACATCTGTGAACCACTTGACACGCTCAATTGCTGTCAAAACTCTCCTTTTCTGACAGCAATTCCCATCCCAGAGCATATCTTTCAACGACAAAGACCACCTCACACACCCGTTGCTGTCAAACCTCTCTTTTTCTGACAGCAACGACCCACCCACAGCATATCTTCCAGCCCCCAAAGCCCTTTCACATACCCCATTGCTGTCAAAATCCTCATTTTTTGACAGCAATTGCCAAAATCTGGACCATCCAAAACTCATCTTTTAGGCGTTGACAGCAATTTTGACAGCAACGCCGAATGTCTTCCATTGTACACCAAGAGACTCAGTGGACATTCACAGGCACGATTTGAGAAGAGAATGAACACGGATGACTCTGGTAAACAACTGTAAGAGAGTCCCCCCTTCGGCATGAACCCTCTTCTAGAGTCCGCTGACGTTCATCCCACGCTCAAATTTCCAAGTTTTGACCGCTGATGTTCGTCGGTTTTCGCAAAAAATCGTGGGTGTTGCTACAGTTGTTGCTACATGTAGCAATGCCCATTTTTGTGTGTTCGGTTCTGCCGGAAGATAATCGATAAAGATCTCTAGCAGTCTTTTCCTGTCAATTCGTCCATCTTCAAAGGAAGGACGAAAAGGGATCAACCCAGGCATCAGCTTGTGCATTGGTTTCTCCATCAATCAAAGCTTGAATCATGTCTCTTCCGCTCTTGCCCAGCACATCTGTGGTGGTACTTTCTGATCCAACAAGCAGCCGCACCTATATTCTCGATCAGCAACGCGTGGGATCAACCACGCTTACAGACTCCTGAGCAATTTGAACGATGGAGTCACATTGTCGCCATTGCCCATAACCATCTGGTGTTGGCTTCTCCTCTCGTCGAACCAGAGTTGCGTCCTTGGGAGAGCAAACAACGCTCTGCTCTAAGAGGAGGCAAAAGAGTTCCTCTTTGCTCCCTCTTCTTAGGTCTACTTAAACAGGAGTATCCCTGACCTCACGCTCCGTTTGAGATGGTTTGACCGCAAGAAGCGGAAGGATCGACTCTGTTAACTCACGGACGCTCGGTCCGACAATCAAGAGCTCTAGTGGGAGGGAGATATCTAGCTCTTCTTCGAGCCGACGCTTAGCCTCCATACCCACGATTGAATCCATGCCCATATCCAGCAGGGCTTCATCTAGCAACAAATCGTTTACTTCTACGCTCAGAATTGGGGCGAATACCTGTTGCAAGTAAGCATTCAGACAGCCTTCCCATTGATCCTGACTTAGACCCCTTAAATCACGGATGATTTTGGATTCACTTTTTCGCTCTTTTACCACCTCAGACTGTTCCAAATAGTTTCTCAAAGCATCCTCGCGCTCCTTGTTCAGCCCCTTCATTACGCCACTGTGTATCTGCGCCACCACCGTGCCATTCTCATCAAACAACTGAAATCTCCCATTCAGTTGGCCCTTTATTTGTGGACTATCTTGCAACACCACGTGACACCACAATACTTGATCCACGAGCTGGTTATGGCAAACAAAGCCCTCCCAACGAGTCACCATATATCTCAGGTCCGTATCCTTGCCTCTGGATAAAGCTGCATGAAATAACTGTGCACAGGCTTCAAAAACCCCCGGATGGACTCCTATTGCATATTCATGGGAGGTTCTTAAGCTAGGTGGCACCCTCAACCGTGCTAATGCCTCTCCTTCACGGGACCAAACCAGCTCGATCCATTGGACACTCTCACCTAAAAAGATTCCTCTTTCTTGAACTTTCTGATAAAATTCTGCTCCGGAATACCGATTCGTACAGCGACTGATGATCTCTTCTTTCAAGTCGGCATCGACTGATTGACTTGGAGCGGTGTTATCTAGGTGTATTGTCCCTTGTACATGCTTCTTCCAGTTGTCGTCGCCTTGATGGCTGAAAAAAGAGAAATCCAGCTCGCCGCTCTCTTTTGCGTTGAGCATTAAGGAGAGCGTGACTGTCCCACTCTCGGGAGGCATGACTGCCGTGAGAAAATCGATGGTTTGAATACGAAACGCCGTTATCTGCCATGAGTGCCTTTCACATCGGGAACAGCATCTATGCTCAGAGCATACTCAACCAGTTTGGCTTTGATAGGGGTGTTGATGATTCTTCCGTCGAGAAGGTTATTCTCATCTATCTTTTCTTTCTTGCTCTCCTTTTTTGCCCGGGAGACGAGGCGATCCATTGTGGTCTCACACCAAAAATGTTTTCTCTGGAATGGATAGGTCGGCAAAAGAATTTTTCGTCTACTATAGCCCTGCTCAAAACCTGACCAATCGATGTCTAATCCCCAGCAATATAGATTGGCCAAGGTAGTCGTTAAGGTTCTCCATGGATCACCTTCTGTGACGGATGGAAAGCATTGCACACCAAAACGAGTAAAAAGATCCTCTTGTTCGCCTGCATCATCTAGAATACCTGTCTGTAGAAAATGTTTATATCCGAGCTTGTGAAGGGACTCTATCCCTTTCTTCCTGCTTAGCTCCCTGCCCAATACCTGCTCCCAATACCTCTGTGAGAGAGCCTCTTGCTTTTCAACAGGTCTGCCAGTACTCCCAGAGATGATGCGGATCAGTGGATGACTCAGAGCTCTCTCGCCACCTGCTTTTCCAGTCACTCCCCAATGTCCCAAAATAAAGCCGAATGCTGTTTCCATATCCATAATTCCAGTAGCACAGGCCGCCACCAGTTCTCCGCAGTGACTTCCCAGCACAGCATTGGGTCTAACCCCCCATGCCTCCCACATTTTTAACAAACTCAAGTGCAAGGCAAACGTAAGAACATCGTCCAGCAATCCGGCAGTACTTACGTCATAGATTCTCTCTCCCAAGGGACCGTTCTCTAACAAGGAGATATCGGCTAACTGCCGGAATCGTTCGTCGCAGGAACGAATAGCTTTTTGGAAGATTGGCTGTGTTTCAAACAAGCATTGTGCCAGTGCTTGATGCATTTTCCCCTGGATAAGAAAGGCGAGTTTGGGATGCGTGTGATCCCGTCCCTTTCCTTCAATCACGCCCTCACCTTTATCCCCACGAAGATACCCAGCTATTGCAGTTTTCATTTGCTCCCTGTTTTCAGCAATAAATGCAAATCGACAAGGAAATTGAGATCTTCCGGTATTGGCCGTAAAGCATATATCTTCAAGTTTCTCTTCACTGCTCTGATCAAAGTGCTTCCCGTACCTCGCTATGACTTGGGATAAGGCTTTCTCATCTTTTGCTGAAAGGGCCAGAATATGCCAGGACCTCTCGCAGGAAGAAGGCGAAGTCATGTCAGGGACCTCTGGCCATTCTGAGACAATGACATGGGCATTGGTGCCACTAAACCCAAACGCACTCAGCCCTAACACTCTTTGTTTTCCAGTTGGTTCCCAAGGAACCACGTTTTGGGGAACGATTGCAGGAATTCTATCCAGGCGAATTTTTGGATTGACTTTATGCAAATGCAAGTTTGGTGAAATTTGCTTGTTCTGCAAACATAAGACCGATTTAATGAGGCCCGCTATACCGGCAGCCGCTTCCAAGTGTCCTATATTGCTTTTGACCGAACCGATGTAGAGCGGCTGTGCTCTCTTGTACTCTCCTGCAAATACTTCCGTCAATGCTTGAAATTCGATGGGATCTCCTAAAGCGGTACCCGTTCCATGAACCTCCACATATCCAATATCTACGGGAGAGACATTTGCCATTGCGAGTGTTTTCAGGATCAATTCTTTTTGAGCCTTCCCATTTGGCACGGTCAGCCCGCTTCCAGGGCCATCTTGATTGACACCAGTCCCCTTGATAACGGCTAAAATGGGATCGTTATCCCGTAGTGCGTCGGAAAGCCTTTTTAATACCACTATTCCACAGCCCTCACCGCGTCCATAGCCATCACCACCTGCATCAAACGTTTTGCACCTTCCATCTGAGGCAAGCGCATGCAAGCTACAGAGGGAGAGAAATCCATCAGGCACCAGCAACAAATTGACGCCGCCAGCCAGAGCCAAAGAGGATTCCCCTCTTTGCAAACTTTCACAAGCCAGATGTACTGCCACCAGCGATGATGAGCAGGCTGTATCAAGAGCAATGGACGGACCATGTAATCCTAAAATGTAGGAAATTCTGCCAGAGGCTATACTCGACATCAAACCGGTTAGCCTATAGGGATTCATATCGGCGTTTTCACGAGGCAAAAAGGCATATTCGGAACCGATGATCCCGATAAAAACACCAGTTTGCGTCCCTTTGAGCTGGTCTGCCGGGATACCTGCCCGTTCGAGCGCTTCCCAACTCACCTCCAAGAGCAATCTTTGCTGTGGGTCCATTTCAACCGCTTCTCGTGGCGATATGCCAAAAAAGCGGGCATCGAATTCACCCACATTTTCCTGCAAAAATCCGGCCTCTTTGAGATAGATTTTCCCGGCTATGCTCGGCTCCGGGTCATAGAAGTCCTCGATGTGGAATCTGTCCCGAGGAACCTCAATGACGCCATCACCACCTGTGGTTAAAAACTGCCAGAACGTTTCTGGGTCATGGCATCCTCCTGGGAAACGGCACCCCATCCCAATTATGGCAATCGGCTCTTGCTCCTTTTTTTGCTGCTCCAGTTCCGCTTTTAACCTTCTTATGGCAGATAACGAGCTTTTTAAGAGTGATGCGTAATCTTCTTGTCCAATTTCTTTCAACATAAGATCAAATCTCCTTGAACCAGGCCTGGCTCTTTCTGTTGTGTCGTCATTAATTCAGCAAGGTTCTTTCTTAGCTCATAAACAACCTCTTCCAAAGTCATATCCTGGACTTCTTTTGTATCTTCCATGGCAAGAAGTTCCATTTCTTCCAGAAGTAACATTTCTTCTAGCTTTGAAGAGTGAGGAAGATTTTGCTTTTCCAGTTCTGAGAAAGGAATGTGTTTGACAATGTATGCAGATAACTCTGAGATGTTCGGATAATCAAATATCGCTGTATCAGTAAGATCAATCAGAAAGATCCCTTCAAGCGAAACCCGAAACTGTTCCGCTAGAACCGATTCCATCCCCATATCAAAAAATCCTTGGTGAAGCCCTGGCACATCAGGAGGATTAAAAGCCAGCAAAGAGGCCAACACGTCTTGCACATACCTTTCGATCATTTCCAGGCGCTCCCCTTCGAGTGCCTGACACAGTTCTGCCAAGAAGGTTACACTTTCAGGCTGCCCTGGTTTTTCATCCTCTTGCTTTTGGATGGGGGCTGTAGGGGCGATCCCTTGCGGTCGCCCCGTTCCTACGGCCTCAGTTGTTGGCGCGAACGGTGCTTCTCCAACCCAGTAGCGCTCTTTTGAAAAAGGATACGTTGGCAAAGGTATCTTGAAACGTCTCTCATTTTGACACATACTTTCCCAATCGATCTCCCTCCCGCTTGCCCAAAGTTCCGCTATCTTTTCCACTATAGCCGATGAAGATCGAACAGTTTCAAGATTGTCAGGAGCCTGCTCTATTTTGAGCTTTTTTTCTGCTGTTCTAGACTTGATATTATATTGAATGTAGAGACCGTTTTTCCCAAAAGCCTCCTCTTGATTAAGAAAGAGCTTCAGTTTCTCAATGATCTCCTCGACATCTCTCGCCGTAAATGCCAGCCTGCACGGCATAGGGTCCCGACCAGTTTGCAACGTATAAGCCACATCTTTCAGCTTGGCCATTTTGCCCTGATCCTTCATGCTTTTTTCCATGAAGTCTTTAAGGAGTTGAGCAGAAACACGGAGATTCTGCTCTTTTTGAGCCGATAACACGATAATGACAGGCTCTTTATTCAGCTCTCCTTGAATATCTGTATCGTTTTCCGCTTGATATTCCTCTAGAACAAGGTGTACATTCACTCCCCCCGCTCCAAATGAGCTTATCCCGGCACGTCGCGGATACACCACCTCTTCACCATTTACTTGAATTACAGGTTGTTTCCACTCTTCGAGAGTTTGTTGAACAAAAAACGGCGTATTCTCGAAATCAATGTGAGGGTTGAGCTTGCTTGTATGTAACAACGATGGTACGAGCTTCTTGTGCTTCATCTGAAGCACGACTTTTGCGACCTGGGAAATCCCTGCTGCTGCCTCCAAATGACCAATATTGGACTTGACTGAGCCAATGGCACAGAACTGTTTATCCGATGTATATTCATTGGAAGCATTGGAAGCATTGAAAGCATCGCTGAGACCGGTAATTTCAATGGGGTCACCAAGTTTGGTTCCCGTACCATGAGCCTCAACATAACTAATACTACGTGGATGGACATGAGCAACCGTCAGCGCTTTATGAATGACTTCCGTTTGAGCAACCGGATTGGGCACACTATAGCCAAACGTTTTACCATCGTTATTGACTGCTGATCCTTTGATGACAGCATAAATATGGTCCCCATCAGCTATGGCGTCTCTCAGTGGTTTTAATAACACTGCTCCAACACCCTCTCCTGGAACATAGCCATCCCCATCTTGACCAAATGAGCGGCAATGTCCATCACTTGAGGCGAACTGAGTCATGCAGAGAGATATATATTTACTTGGGTGCAAAGAGAGATTGACTCCTCCTGCAATAGCCATGGCACATTCACCCCTTTTTATGCTTTCACAAGCCAGGTGAATGGCATAAAGGGAAGAGGAGCAGGCGGTATCCAGAGCGACACTTGGTCCGCTCAGGTTGTAAATATAGGAGACGCGGTTGGCGATGGAATAGGTTTGGGAGTTGACCGGTATAATGTTTCCTCGCTCATATTCCTTTATGAGATATAACTGGTAATTATTGTAGGTGACACCAGCAAAAACACCGACATTCGCTCTGCCGTCTCCTGCGCTCTCATCTCTCAACAAACGCTTTGAATAACCAGCATCTTCAAAACACGCTGCTACGATTTGCAGAAAAAGCCGTTCCTGTGGGTCCATAAAACGCGCTTCGAGAGGCGAGATATGGAAAAACGATGGATCAAAGGTATCTATATCTGGCAAAAAGCCACCCCACTTACAATACATGCCCCCCGTTTTGCCACCCGTCCCCGGTTTATAATATTTCTGATAATCCCACCGTTCTTGCGGAATCTCCACGATACAATCTCTACCGGACTCCAGATTGTTCCAAAATGCATCGAGATTGGCGGCTTGTGGATAGTGCCCACTTATCCCAAAGAACTACCTTTTTGCGGTTGATCCTGACGCATCTCTTCCCATTGGAGGGATTGGCTCTTGCTTCTTTGTTGGAAAAGCGCGTTCAGCGTTTCTTTATGCTCTTTGAGAAAGTAGTGCGCTAGATCCGTGATACATTTGTACTGGAAGAACGTTGTGGAAGGAATTGGCCCAAACACTACTTCGATCATTGGATGTAATCGCGCAATGATAATGGAATCTAGTCCATACTCATCAAATCCTACTTCTCGATCAAGCTTTTCCGGGCTGATTTTTAAAACCGTTGACAGGATATTTACTAAATAAGAGATGGTAAATGCAAGGATTTCGTCCGGTTTGGTAGCGTCCGAACGGGAACGCTGTCTGGACGGTTGCAAGGGATTCTGAGACAGCAATGGCTGACTTATTGCTGGGATAGCCGGGATCGTTCCGCTTTCACTAGAGGTGTTGCTTTGTACCAGTGGATGCAGTGCGGCAACTGCCTGTATACGAGGCTCCTCAGACTGGTTTTCTCCACAGGTATTTGTGAGTGAACAGGAGCTACGCACTACCTCCATGGCAGAGGTGGGGAGCCAGTAGCGTTCGCGGGCAAACGGATAGGTTGGCAGGCTGATTCTATACGGCTTGACGTCCCCATACAACTTATTCCAATCAAAAGCCAGTCCCTTGACCCAGAGGTCCAGTAGCTTACCGTATTTCTTCTTGCTTACCCAGGCATCAATAGCAATCCCAATATCATCATCCACATCCAACACTGCCAGAGCTTCTTTATAGCGTTTCACTTGTCCTCGATACACGTCTACGATTCCGTCCTGGTCCTCCACAAACTGTTCAAGTTTCTCTGCAAGTTTCTTCATAGACCCCGCAACAACCGCCAGACGCTCTTGCATCGCTTCCCGTCCCACCTGAAGAGTATAGGCCAGATCAGCCAGGTTCTCATCAGAGAGCTGCTGATCAACGATCTCCTCTAACAATTGCTGGGCTCTCTTCTTGAGTTGCTCTTCATTTCTCGCTGACAGTACAATGATTGCCGGGTTGTGAGCATCTACAGTGATGGCGGTCCGTGGGTGCGTGTCTGGTATATATTCTTCCAGCACCAGATGAGCATTAGCACCTCCAGCCCCAAAAGATGATATTCCAGCTATTCTGGGATAGAGTCTTCCTTCTCCATTTAGCTCGACCAGAGGCCGTTTCCAGTCCGTCAATTCTTGCTGTAGCACAAAGGGTATTTTCGTACTATTGATGTTAGGATTGATTGTTTTTGCATGCAAGCTTGGCACAATCTTCTGGTACTTCATTTGCAGCACAATTTTTGTCACTCCAGCAATCCCTGCTGCCGCTTCCAGATGGCCGATATTTGATTTGACCGAACCGAGCGCGCAGAATCCTATCTCTTGAGTATCCCGGTGGAATGCTTGGGTCAGTCCAGTCACTTCAATTGGGTCGCCCAACTCTGTCCCAGTCCCATGCCCTTCAATATAACTGACTGTTCGAGCAGATATCCCAGCCTTTGAGAGTGTACTATGAATTAGCTCTCCCTGAGCGGTCGGGTTGGGCACGGTATAGCCATTGGTTGTGCCACCATGATTGATGCCAGTCGCACGAATGACTGCGTAAATCTGATCGTGATCGGCAATCGCTTCGGATAATCGCTTTAATACAACGACACCAACACCTTCACCGGGCACAAATCCATTCCCGCCCTGTCCGAAGCTCTTGCACAGCCCGTCAACTGAGAGCATGTTCTGTGCACAGAGGAATATATAATTGGCAGGGTGGAGATACAGATTCACTCCACCAGCTAGTGCCATCTTACATTCACCACGATAAATATGCTCACAGGCTTCATGAAGCGCTGTTAAGGAGGAGGAACACATCGTATCGATCGGCATACTGGGTCCTTGCAGATTTAGCAGATAGGAGACGCGGTTAGCAACTGAGCCAAAGGAGGTAGAAGGATGTAGGAGATGTAGATCATCCCTGTCTTTGCCTCGCTTCCACAAATCAGGACCATAGAGACTAAAGCCAGTTTTGGTTATGCCTGCAAAAACACCTACCTTGTGGTGACATTGCACGCCAAGTTGTTCCCTGGTATATCCTGCATCCTCCAAGGCTGCCCAGCAGGTTTCAATGAATAATCTCTCCTGAGGGTCTATACTTTGCGCCTCCTGCGGAGATATGCGAAAGAAGAGAGGATCAAAATCGGCAAATCCTTCCACAAACCCGCCCCATTTGCTATAGCTTTTGCCTTGTTTTACAGCTTCATTAATGTCCGCATGATAGAAGCCTTCTAGCGGCCAACGCTCTGCTGGGATTTCAGTAATGCTGCTCTGGCCTGCCTTTAAGTTCTTCCAGTAGTCTTTCAGATTTCTTGCCCCCGGATAACGCCCGGCAATCCCAATGATGGCAATTGGTTCACGTTCAGGCTTGCCTGAGTCTGCAATGGAGATACTATGAGCCTGCTTCTCTCCTCTTCTCAAAGAGATCGGCGTAGGAAATACGCGCTCAATATGCTGCTTGCTTACAGATGGTCTGCTCATAGAAGAGATCGCTTCTTCTTTGAGGCCGGTCCACTCTATACATGCTTGTTGGTAATCCTCCATAAAATACGTGGCTAATTCGTCCAGGGTCCTATATTCAAAAAATAAAGTTTTTGACAATTCTCCAAAGATGGCTGCGAATCTTTGATTGAGTTGGACAATCTTCAGCGAATCGATCCCGTAGCTCTCCAAAGGCTCATGGGCATCGATGTGCGCTACACTCAATTTGGTAATCGCGCTAAACTGCACTTTGATTTGCTGGATAACTTTCTCTCGCAGACGGACAGGATCTATTTGTAGATACGCTTCCGTTGCCGGGTATGATGGAGCTTTTCCTGTCCTGTCACTGCCATATGCTTTCAGCTTTGAGAGACTGCCTTCCAATATCAGGACTTGATCTTCTGCTAAAGCAAAGCCCTGATATAATGCGCGGATACCCGCCGATGTCTCCATGGGAACCATTCCTGCATTCTCTGAGAGAACCTTTGCGGCTTCTGCGTCGATTTTCATTCCGCCATCTTTCCACAGCGGCCAGTTGATTGAGAGCGTTTTTCCCCACCGTTGTTGGGAGGCGACTAAATAGTTCCTATACCTTGCGTATTCATCCATAAAGACATTGGCCGCGGCATAGTCGGTCTGCCCTACACTGCCAAAAGCCCCTGCAAGGGCGGAAAAGAGGAGGAAGAAGTCAAGCGGTATATCCTTGCTGGCTTGATCAAGATTCACCAGTCCTGTGACCTTTGGTGCCAGAACATGCGCTATCTCGTCTCGCGTTTTTTTCAGCAGGAAGTTGTCACGAATCACCCCTGCGCTGTGAATGATGCCGTCTAGGTTGCCATAATCTTGCTGTATACGCTGAATTAAGTCGCAGACCGCTTGTCTCTGTGTCACATCGACTTGCTCGTATGTTACCTGTGTCCCCTGAACGCCCAATCGTTTGATCCACTCCTGCTTCTGCGCATCCAGCGGGGAGCGACCAGTGAGAATCAGTGTTGCATCCCTCACTTGATTGGCTATTTCTTGAGCGAAGATAAGCCCCAGTCCGCCTGCACCTCCTGTGATCAGGTAGACACCACCATCTTTCCAGGGGCATTCCCCTTCTGTTGGGATGTCTTGCACTTCGCTCCAATCGGCAACCCAGCGTTTGCCGTCACGGTAGCGAATCTTTTGAGCGCTAGGACAACGGCTGTTTTCCTGCAATATCTTGACAAGCTCTTGCGTATCTGCTTCCAATTCGATGAGTTGCCCGACAAGCTTG
>VBJK01000278.1 GCA_005879655.1 Chloroflexota bacterium
GTTGTGCCCAGCGATACACTTCTAAGCGGCTACTCCACTTGTAGACGCGCAGGTCGGTCAGGACTGGTAGCGCATCGGGAGCCTGTTGCAATTGTTGCGCTATAGCAGGCGAGACGACAAGACCATCGCGCTGACCGGCCAGCATAGTAGCAACATTCGCGCTATCAATGATGGCCGGATTGTAAATGATTAGCCCCTGAACATTTTGGCGGTACGTGCTGACTAGCTCTTTAAGAATAGCATCGTTCTTGAGAGCAGACTTTTGCTGCGGGACCGCTGAGAAGCACTGCTCCAGCCAGAAGGCATCGTGCTCTCGCTCAAGCAGGTACACGCGTGGCGCGGAGCGATTAATGAGGCCAACCAGAGTTGCCACACTGAGCTTCACATCGTATGAAGCGCCGCGCATATCGTAGACCTCAAGGTATTGTGGAGTTTGAAATACAGGAAAAAGCTGATTATCCGGCCAGTCAATGCCTGGTTCGTTGCTACTGCTGCTCATACTATATCCTCTCTGGATCAAAGGTTGGGACAGGGTGATGCCCCTAAGTTAACGCCTATGGGGATGGCCCTGGGCGTGGCTGGGGAAGCTCTTTACGGTGCCAGTGTTTGTTCGGCTGGACTCTGATGTTGTGCTTGGGGAGCGGGTGCGCTAGCGTAGACGGAGGGTTTGAGGATGCCAATGTAGGGCAGGTTGCGATAGCGTTGCGCATAATCCAGGCCGTAGCCCACCACAAATTTATCGGGAATGATGAAGCCCTGGTAAGCAACTGTGATGTTTTTAGTGCGCGGACGCTCTTTATCGAGTAGAGCACAAATATGCAGGCTGAGCGGGTTGCGCCTTTTAATCATGTCCAGCAGATAATGGAGCGTAAGCCCACTATCGATGATATCCTCGATCACCAAAATATGCTTGTTGTCAACTGGCCCCTCAAGATCTTTGAGGATGCGCACAATGCCGCTTGAGTGTGTACTATCACCGTAACTGGCAACCGCCATGTAGTCAACCTCCAGGGGCAAGCGGATAGCGCGTGCCAGGTCCGCAATGAAGGGAACGGCCCCTTTAAGTGTTCCTAAGAGCAGTAAATTTTTGCCGTGATAATCGTGCGTAATCTGTGCACCGAGTTCCTGAACCTTGGCACGTAACTGTTCCTCAGTGATCAGAACTTCGGCAATGTCTTCGTCCATATGCTACCTCTCTGTAGAGAAGATCTTAGTTGAGAGTATCTCATTATGTAATAAGCGATGTCAAGAAGGAAGCTTTTGCAGGTCTCCATCCTTTGGGGGGAACCCCCCCTCCCTTTCAAGTATAGGTTTTTTGTTCGCCCCCTTCGGGGGCGAGGGGAGAGGGAAAATCAGGGGACACCCCTGAAACCCCGCCAGGGGCCGTGCCCTTGGACCCCGCTACCAAAAAACCTATACTTGAAAGGCGAAGCCCCCTCCCCCCCCAGGGCACCCACAAGGGATGCCCCTACAATGGTACGAATCGGCTTGGGAGGTGTATTCGTACCATTGTAGGGGCATCCCTTGTGGGTGCCCTGGGGGGGGGAGGGGGGGGAACCCCCCAAAGGATGGAGACCCGCTTTTGCAGCATGAGCAAAGGAATTGCACCACTTGAGGGCGAGAGATCTTGTCCTCTTCTCTCTTGTACTGGTCTAGATGGTCTAGCACTATGAGTATATCCCTTTTGCAAAATCACAAAGCGGAACTATAATAGAGAAAACCGATGGAAGGGTATCAATTTATGACGAAAGCATCTCCAAAAAAGCAGACCGAGCAGAGTCAATCTCAACCAGATGGTAGCACTTTACCGGCAGACTCTCAACCAGCACAACAATACGATGCCAGCTTGAAGGACCTCATCGAACAGCAAGCGGCAGCTATCCTGCCCCTTCTCTTGCCTGGTGCAGTTTATGAGAGGACGCTGAATGTTGAGATGATCCGGCCAGCGGTGCGCGCAGACAAAGTATTTCTGACCATGCATAAAGGGAAGAAGCATATCTTGCATCTGGAATTTGAAACAGGTGCCAATAAATATATGTCTGCCAGGATGTTGGCTTATAATGCTATACTGTATCAGCAGTATCATTTGCCAGTCATCTCGATTCTCATCTATCCATTTAAGACGAGGATGGTTCGATCGCCATTAGTCATCAAGAACGAAGATGGACTGCTGATCCATTTTAACTTTCTCGTGCTGCCGTTATTTACACTAGATGCCGAGCAATACGTGCGTGCTCATGCCACCTGCATGTATCCGTTACTGCCAACTATGCAAGGCGTCAACCATGAACTCATGCAGCAGGTCATGGAGGAGCTAGCTGAATTGTATCGTGAGGATGAAGTCACTTTAGCGTTGCAATATGCTTGGATAAAACTTCTCCTAGAACGAACCGATATGGTTCCACAAGAAGAGAAAATGAAGATCATGGAGGTTTTGAATATGTTTGATAAGCTGTGGAATGAAAGTCCTATGGTGCAAAAGATGAAGGAAGAAAGCGAGGCCAGAGGTAAAGCCCAAGGTGAGTTACAAACATCGAGGAAAATACTCGTCAACATCGTCAAGGTACGCTTCCCTGGCCTTACTGACCTTGCACAACAAAAAGTAGCTCAGATGAGCAACGTTGAGGTAATTGAGCATCTGGTCGAGCAAATAGCTACAGCCAATGATGAGAATATTGCACGCTGGCTACTTAGTCCTACTGCGGCTTCGCACTTATCTAAGTACGCGTGAAAAAAGCAAAAAATCCTGTTGCAGGGAGGTGACATGGCTGAGTATATCTGGGGGCGTAACCCCGTACTGGAAACACTGCATTCAATGCGCGCAGTCAAACGCATTCTGCTCGCGGAGGGGCAACGAGAGGCGCAGCCGATCGCCACTATTCTCCACGAAGCTGAACAGCGGCACATTCCTGTCGAGACGGTACCGCGTGCCCGGCTCGACCAACTGAGCCAGGGTGCGGTGCATCAGGGCTGCCTTGCCCTCGTAGCGGAACGTAGCTATGCAACAACTGATGATATCCTGGCACATGCAGCTGCCAAGCACGAAGCACCATTTGTGCTCTTGCTCGACGCAATACAGGATGTCAACAATCTGGGTTCTCTGCTACGTACAGCCGAAGCTGCCGGAGTTCATGGTATCATTATCCCCCAGCATCGCGCCGCCGAAATCAATGCTACCGTCGTGAAAACGTCCGCAGGAGCAACTGAGCATTTACTGATTGCCCGCGAAACGAATCTTACACGTACGATTGACTATCTTAAAAAACAAAATATCTGGGTCGTTGGCCTAGCTGGCGAAGGCACAACACTGTATACAAAGGCAGATCTCACAGGTCCATTGGCGCTGGTGGTTGGCAATGAAGGGAAGGGCATCAGCCGTCTGGTACGCGAGCACTGTGATCTGCTCATCAAGCTACCGATGTATGGCTATATCAATTCACTCAATGCTGCTGTTGCGGGTAGTATCGCCCTGTATGAGGCATTGCGGCAACGAGCAACCGTCTCTTAATCGTGGATGAGAAAAAGCGGCTATTGGTTGTAACAATTTCGTATCGCAGAGCGTTTATACTTCTATGAACAACGTTGGGTGAGCCGGAGTTTTCAACTGTGTCTAATGCATTTTCACTTGACTCATTAAGATTTGGTGTGTATACTTCCCCTCTAGTGCATAATCCCAAAACCTTTTGGGGAATGGGAGTATTTGGGGACACCCCAAACCCCGCCAGGGTGGCTTCGCCCCCTGGACCCCCAATCCCTACCACCTCTCGTGTTTCTGCACTAGGGAGGCAGTGGGAGACAATGTCCTTTCCTAACCCATTTGAGGGGATTGAAACTAAGCAAAATATACGACGTATCGCTGTACTCTTGTGGTGTCTGGTAGGACTGGTCTGGGGACTACAATGGCAAACGTCCGTTGTGCGAGCAGATGGACCACAAGTGAAAATGACCAGGCCATTATCCGCAAATGGCAATGTGCAGGGACATGCTGGTACCCGCTTGACTATTACGGGCAATGGTTTTCCCGCTAATGCAACAGTTGCGCTCTATACGACAACCAATGGCGATGCGGGCAATTGTAACGCGAATGGTGATCCAGCGACGCTTGGCCTGAATCAATTTGCGAGTGCTCCCACGGTACAGGTACGAGACAACGGACGTTTTACCGTCACGAGTACTTGGCCGGATAATGCCAGTACTCCTGCAACGCCCTATTATATCTGTGCAATTAGCCAAGCTCAGCAAGGACAACAGCCGCTATCCGCGCTCTCATCTAACACGTTTACAGTTGTAGGAGCGGCCACCCTTGACGTACAACCCGCGACGATTACTGCTGGTGGTCAGGTGACTATCACTGGCACAAACTGGTTGCCGCCACAACTACTTATTCTTACGCTCACCGCCGATAACAACAATGAGCAGCCGCTACGACGTATCACAATAAATCCCGACCAGCAAGGCAACTTTACGAGGATGTTAACTATTCCAAAGAATGCCAATGCCCAGGCATATACCATACGTGTTATTAGCAACGATCAAAACACACAGTTGACTAAGCCCTTGACCGTTTCTACACAAACGGCGGTACCCCCCACCGTTGTTCCTTCTCCAAAGGCGATCTCCTCAACGCCCACCGCGACCACATCTTCACCCACACCGAGCACCACTATTGGAGGCTTCAATGGTATTACCCTGCTTAGTTTCATGTTAGGCGGGATCGGTGTCGTGCTGGTAATTGTTGGCGTGATTATGTTTTTTGTCTTCGCCAAATAGAAGACGAGGGGGATAATGGAACAAACCTTACAGCCGTCCCGCAAAGTGCTTGTGATCCATAGTCCACATTCAGGCAGGGCGGCAGAGTTGCCACAAGCACTTACTTTCGTGCGGCAGGCCGGGGTT
>VBJK01000279.1 GCA_005879655.1 Chloroflexota bacterium
TGCGGTGCGGCAGGGGTAGGATAGTTTTGTAGACGAGTTGTATGTAAAGATCGTAGTTGCACAATTTATTGCGCCATGCTCTCAAAAAAATGCTGTAGAGGTGCAAGGCATCCTACCTGTTTTCTTTGTTTGTGGCTCTGGCGCAATAAATTGCGCGACTACGGGTTGTGTGACTTAACGTCATGATGACGTGAAGTCGCGCGCTATGTAAATGTTCACTAAAAACCTATCCGATAGCTATCCGTCACCCTCTCATGCACCTGCAACCATACTTCCTGCATCGATAGCCACTTCATCAGCGAGAGCACATAGGTGAGGTGTTGCAGCCCACGTGGCGGGACCCCGGCTAAACTGCCCTCGCGCAGATATTGGATAAAGAGATCTTTGTTGATCATGTCCTCAACATGCGCTTGCCGAATCATCGCCTCTAGCTTACGCAAATTACGTGCTAGCCCCAGATAGTAGACCTCGTTAAAGCCCCCCTTCTGCTGGCGGCATCTGATAGTCTCTGGCAGAATGCCGCGCATAGCTTCAGCCAGCACCGGCTTCATGTGCTCCGGCTCTGGCAGAATCCTGGACTGCATGCCTAAGCCAAAGGTTAAGAGACGCGGATCGAGAAATGGATGAGCATAGGTAATGCCAAGAGGGGCTGTAACTGACCACCTGAACATATCGCCTGCTCTACTCTGAATTGCGCTCAGTGTGACGGATTGGCCTGTTTGCGGACACTGCCGATAGATGCGCCGCGTATTTTCGATCGCACGGCTCTGTAGCGCATGACGGCGCGCAAAGTCTGGCATGATCCAGGGGGGAACACTCCAGTGACCATACCCTATCTTCGTAGTTAGATTTGCCCACCTGGAGCCTGCCATCCATACCGAGAAGATAGGGTTTAAGCCAAATGTTGTGAGAGTCCGCCAAGGACTACTATTTCTCGCTTTTGCCCACTTCGTAGCTTCTTGCCATGCTTTACAGAATTGCCACTGCCGCAATAAATCAGCAAGGTAGTGAGGGACAAGATGGTGAATCTCATCGGCACCATGACCCGTGAGGATGGTAAGAGCACCAATCTCGGTAGCTAGCCTGGCAAAAAGCTGTCCTGTAATTACACTTGGTAATGCAGGGTATGGCTCATCATGTAGCGGCGGATCAGTAAAGGCATCAAAATTCAGCAGGTCGTCTGCGACCAGTTGATGTGAGACAATCGTTGTTTCGTGCTGCAAGACACTGTCTATATACGGGCGTTCTCGTGCCAAATGAGGAAGGCGATGATAGACAAGGGAAGCCGTATGTAAGGGAGCATGGCCAAACCCTGCGCAAATGGCATCCTTTGCTAACAGAGCAATCGACGTTGAATCCATGCCCCCAGATAAGTGTGCAAGAGTACAGCCACGCATACGCTCCTGGACTGCGGCCCGTAGTAGTGGACGGTACTGTTCAGCAATCTCTACCAGATCACTGGTACCAGGATCATTGATGTGGTTGCGCCAATCCCAGTACAAATGGCGCTCAACACGTTCAGAGTCTGCCCGGACTTGCACCATCCTGCCAGGCAAGACGCGATGTATACCTGCATAGACACATTGCTCACTCCTCCCCTCGCTGAGGGGGGCCTGCAACATGACAAAATCGGCAAAATAGTATTCGTTCAGTAAGCATTGTGGGAGCATGGCACACAGCGGGCGTAGATTTGTGCTAAAGGCAATAGTGCTCTCGTGCTGCGCCCAAAAGAGTGGATACCCTCCCAATGGATCACGCAGAGCAATCAATTGCGTAATCTCTGCATCCCAAATAACCAGCGCAAAGTCTCCCTCCAAGCGCTCTACAGCAGTTATGCCCAGATAACGGTATACCGCTAGTGCAAGAGCTGCATCGTTGTCCTGAGATTCATGCAGAGCATCATGTGGACGGACGGCGCTAAGTTCAGCGAGCTTGTCGGAGCGATAGTAGAGGTAGCCCATGAGCAGGGCAAAAGAGTCACCTACCCGCGAATATGTCACTAGAGCGCTCTGCTCTTTATTGTCCGGCGCGCTGATCTGGATCTCAATCTCGTTTGTACGGCGTGCCACCACAAATCCTACGCGCATAAATACTCCTGCTTTATCAATTAATGGTAGGAATAACTCCGTAGTTATCCCTACCGATACCTACAGGGCAGTTCTCTTCTACTGCCTGCGATCCCTTTAGCTCGGTTTTGGGAGATTAACTATAGTAATATCCCGAATCATCGTAGTTCTCACCAGACTCATAACCTGTCATCAGGTGCTTTGCATTTCCGACAAGATATACTTGCGGAGGACAATAGGACTGGATGATAGTATTCTTATCTTGACGTTCCTCAGTGCATGGTGGCAGTTGAGACTCTAAAGTCTCTTTCTGCATTTGCTCTTGATGTTTCATTATTTATTACCTCCTGTTAGTGCATTCTGCGCTTCGAGACAATTGCAAGCTCTAAGATCCTACGTAAACCGATCTACAAGAGGCTATACTACTCTTCTATTAATATACTGCACAATACTATGTATTGTTGACTACATAATAAGTATACGACAAAGAAAATAGAAAGTCAATGGTGCGATAGCTGCTTGGAAAGAGGTATAGCAGATACCCATCACCATTTGGCAGAAAAGAATCCCTGTAGAGAAAGACCGTGGTAAAATAGAAGAAATGAGAGTGATATTTGAAGAAAGGACAACAACTATGCTTCTGAAAACACAAGCGGCTACTGAAATTGCACAGTTTCTTGCGCATCACCCAACTCCTGAACAAATAGTAGCATTCCATCCTTCCTCTCTCGTAGCAGAACGAGCCTATGAACTCATTCAAGCCGATCGTGACGGCTTGCTGACAGAAGAAGAACGTAAAGAACTTGATAGTTATCTGGTCATCGAGTACTTGATGGGACTGATCAAACTCGAAGCCCATCGACAACTGAGACAGCTGGCATCATAACACTATGGGCAAAAGACCACCCATCCCTGAACGTTTACGACGCCAAGTTCAAGAGCGTGCGCAAGGACGATGTGAATACTGCCTCATTCATGAATTAGATATGTACTATCCACACGAAGCAGACCATGTTATTGCTGAAAAACACGGTGGACCGACCTCACTTGAGAACCTCGCTTGGTCATGCATTTATTGTAACCGTTTCAAAGGCTCAGATCTCGCATCTATTGACCCAATGTCACATAAAATAGTCGTCCTCTTCCATCCACGCGAACAGAGATGGTCCCGCCACTTTCGTCTTAATGGCGCTCTTATTGAAGGAATTACCTCAAGTGGTCGCGCTACTGCTACGCTGCTTCATATGAATGACCCCGAACGAGTGACTTACCGACTTGGGCTAATCGAGATCGGCCACTATCCTCCCCGTTTAGGCACACTCTAGAAAGGAAAAACAACTATGACTATTCTCACTAGCATTCTAGAAGCACTCTATATGGCCTTCAGTATGTTTTGGGAGATCCTATGGCCCCTCATCCTGGGCTTTGCGCTCTCTGGCATTATCCAGGCAGTGGTATCGCATCAGGCGATGGCCAAAGCGCTTGGCGGCGACTCGCCCAAAAATCTCGCTCTGGCAACACTCTTCGGCATTGCCTCCAGTTCGTGCTCCTATGCTGCTGTGGCGCTTGCTCGTTCGATTTTTGTGAAGGGAGCTAGTTTTACTTCAGCGATGGCCTTTGAGCTGGCCTCCACTAATCTGGTGATTGAGTTGGGTATTATTCTCGTCGTCCTGCTGGGCTGGCAGTTTATGGCGGCGGAATACCTTGGAGGTCTGCTGATGGTGATCTTCCTTGCCATCATTTTCCGACTCACCTTAACACCGCGCCTGATACAAATGGCGAGAGCGCAAGCAGAAAAGGGGGCGATGGGCCGCATGGAAGGGCATGCCGCAATGGATATGAGTGTCTCCGGCGGGTCATTCTGGCAGAAGCTTTTCAGTAGCAAAGGATTCACTGCTGTCAGCCACTACTTCGTGATGGACTGGGTGTCCGTTTGGGTTGATATTGTGCTGGGCTTAGTGATTGCCGGAGCTTTAGCCGCCTGGGTGCCAGAGACGTTCTGGCGAGCGTTTTTCCTAGCTAATAATCCGACGTGGGCTAAGATTGAAGGGCCGCTAGTAGGACCATTAGTTGCTATCGTCAGTTTTGTCTGCTCAGTGGGCAATGTGCCGCTGGCAGCTGTGCTGTGGCGAGGCGGCATTAGCTTTGGTGGGGTTGTCAGCTTTATCTTTGCCGATTTGATCATTCTGCCTATACTGGATATTTACCGCAGGTATTACAGCTGGAAGGTTATGGGCTATATTTTCATTACGTTCTACGTAACGATGGTTGTCGCGGGCTATGTGGTCGAGTTTCTATTTGCTGCATTTGGTATCATCCCACAGAACCGCAACGTGGCAGCCATTAGCGAAGGTATTCAGTGGAACTATACGACGGTCCTTAATATCATTTTCCTGGCCCTTGCCGCCATACTGGTCATACGCTTCATCCGCACAGGCGGTACAGCCATGCTGAAAATGATGAATACGCCAGAGCATGAGATGGATCACCAGAACATGGAACATCATGCATGATAAGGAGGAACCACATCCTATGCACTATGGTTTTATTATTCCTAGAGGGAATATAGAGACGGTGCTCCAGTTGGCCGTTGAAGCGGAGGAAGCTGGTTGGGATGGCGTTTTTTATTGGGATGCCATCTATATTGAGTCAGTGGGATATATGTACGATCCGTGGGTCGTCCTGGGCGCGATGGCCCTGCGTACGACACGCGTGCGTCTGGGAGCGATCTTGACCCCGTTATCGCGGCGTAGGCCCTGGAAAGTTGCGCGCGAAACAGTAACGGTTGATCATCTTTCGCATGGGCGGCTCATTCTCTCAGTTGGCTTAGGGGCACTCGATGATGGTGGTTTTGGCAAGGTAGGAGAGGTGACG
>VBJK01000120.1 GCA_005879655.1 Chloroflexota bacterium
AATGCGCAGGCGCAATACGAGAACATTTTCTGTATCGTCGATCTACACGCGATTACGCTCCCTATTGATCCCGTTGAATTGCATACCAATACACGTAAGTTAGCCGCGCTCTACCTCGCCAGTGGTCTGGATACGCGCTACTGCAAGTTGTTCATACAATCTCATGTGCGTGAGCATGCCGAGATGAGCTGGATCTTAAATTGCTTCACTCCTCTGGGTTGGTTGGACAGGATGACACAGTTCAAGACCAAAGCTGGCTCGAACATGGAGTCGATCGGTGCAGGACTCTACTGCTATCCCGTCTTGATGGCTTGCGACATTCTGTTGTACCAGACGCACTGTGTGCCAGTCGGCGATGATCAGCGCCAGCATATGGAACTGACGCGTGACATTGCACAGCGCTTTAATGGCATCTATAAGCAGCAAGTGTTTACTATTCCAGAAGCGCAGATTCGTGATGTGGGGGCGCGCATTATGGCGCTTGACGATCCAACGAAGAAGATGAGTAAGAGCGCTGGCGATGCGCATGCACGCATTGATCTGCTCGATGATCCTAAAACGATCAAGAAAAAGATTGCGCGCGCTACTACTGATTCGCAACGTGTTGTGGCCTTTGACGAGCAGCGGCCAGGCATTACGAATCTGCTCACCATCTATCAGACCATTACGGGGCAGACAAATGAGCAGATCGAAGCGGAGTTCGCTGGTAAGGGCTATGGTGACTTCAAGGCGGCGCTGACGGCGTGTCTGGTGGCAACGTTGGAGCCAATTCAGCGGCGTTACTACGAGTTGATCAATGATATGGCAACACTAGAGAATATACTCAAGCAAGGTGCCGATGACGTTCGACCCACGGCAGCGGCCACGCTAAAGCGTGTGAAGGATGTGATCGGCTTAGGCTAAATTTGTACTATGTGCATTCGTAGGTCGCCTGCTAGCAGACCTGCGAACGCACTTCTCTTGAAGCAGGTGTAAGTATGTACTATCCGACGTTCGATGAGGTCAAAGAGCTATGTGAGCGCGAAACTGGCGATCAGGTAGCGAAGCAAGGCAGACCTCTTCTACCGCTCTACTGCGATATCCTGGCTGATATAGAGACTCCTGTTTCGGCCTATTGCAAGACAGCGCAGAAACCTTACAGCTTTCTCTTGGAGAGCGTGAGTGGTGGCGAGCATGTTGCACGCTACTCATTCATTGGCATTGATCCCTATATGGTGATGATTCATCGGGGTGAGACTGCAACATTGCAGAGGATGTATGGTGAGCGCGGCGCTATAAATGGTGGGATCGAAGAAGTATCCTGTCATGATCCCCTTGCATTGATCGAAGCTGAGCTGAGTCAGTACCGTCTGGTATCATTGCCACATACTACCCAGCACGAAATGCCTAAGTTCTATGGCGGTGCTGTCGGCTACCTCGCCTACGAAGCTGTAGCGCGTTTTGAGCGTGTTCCTGTTGCAGAGAAAAACTCGCTCGATCTACCTCTCTCCGTCTTTTCTTTTACCGAGACCGTACTCGTCTTTGACCACGTGAAGCATCGCGTCAGAATTGTGACGCATATCCACTTGGATGCACCTGATCTTGCCACTGAATACCTACGAGCCTGTGCGATCGTCGCTGATGTACAGCAGCGCTTAGAGCAACCGATGCGTTTCCCCAAAGAGCCTACACCAGTTCACGATGCTGTGGCCTTGCAGGTTACGTCGAATCGTACGCGGGAAGAGTATAGGGAGATGGTTCATCGCTCGGTAGAGTATATTCGTGCGGGCGATGCCTTCCAGATTGTGCCCTCACAACGGCTGAGCCGTCATGTCAATGCGACACCTTTTACCGTTTATCGTGCATTGCGCGCAGTCAATCCTTCCCCTTACATGTTTTATTTGGATCTGAAAGATTTCCATATCGTTGGTGCTTCGCCTGAATTGCTGGTGAAGTACGAAGATGATGAAGTGACAATTCGTCCTATCGCGGGCACGCGTCCGCGTGGTGTCGATCAGCGGCAGGATGTACAACTGGCCGAGGAATTGAAAAATGATCCCAAAGAGCGCGCTGAGCATGTCATGCTGATTGACCTGGGGCGCAACGATGTTGGTCGTGTTGGTGTGCCTGGCACTGTTAAAGTGACTGAGTTTATGGAAGTCGAGCGCTACTCGCATGTCATGCACCTTGTCTCCAATGTGGTTGGCAAGCTGCGCCCGCATCTCACGCCCTTTGATGCACTCCGTTCGGGATTTCCTGCTGGCACTGTCTCTGGTGCGCCCAAGATTCGTGCTATGGAGATCATCTGCGAGCTGGAAGGGGATCAGCGCGGCGTATATGCGGGGGCCGTTGGTTACTTGAGTCACTCAGGAAACCAGGAGACTGCTATCGCGCTGCGTACTATGGTTATTAAAGACGGTCGTGCCTACATTCAGGCGGGTGGCGGCGTCGTTGCTGACTCTGATCCAGATCGCGAGTACGAGGAAAGTATGAATAAAGCCGGTGCCCAGTTGCGTGCGCTCGATGAGGCTGAAAAGATTGCACGAGCACAGTTGCAAGCTGAAGGTGGTCTACAGTCAAGCGAGAGGGAGTAAGATGCTGCTACTTATTGATAACTACGATAGTTTTACCTATAACCTTTATCAGTACCTATCAGAGCTATTGCAGTATCCTCAAACGGATCAAAAAGTTAGAGCAAACTTGAAGCAGTCTTCCACCTCTCCTGACAGAGGTTATTCTAGCCCAACGATGCCTAACATGTCTAATGATTTTGCACTAGATGCTCGGATCGAGGTACGTCGCAACGACCGGGTGACACTGGACGAGATAGAGAGCCTGCAACCCAATTATATCGTTATTTCACCGGGTCCATGCACACCTAATGAAGCTGGTCTTTCGTGCCAGATTATCCAGACATTTGGACCGCGCATCCCTACATTGGGCGTTTGTCTGGGTCATCAAGCGATCGGCCAGGTGTACGGCGGACGCGTCATTCGCGCACCAGAGCCAATGCATGGTAAAACATCCCTTATGTATCATGAAGGCAAAGGCGTCCTCCGCAATCTTCCCCAACCATTTGCAGCCAATCGTTATCATAGCCTCATCGTTGAGGGTGCCTCTCTCCCGCACGAACTGGAGATTACGGCGACAACAGAAGACGGACTCATTATGGGATTGCGCCATCGTACTCATCCAGTTGAAGGTGTTCAGTTTCATCCTGAATCCATCATGACACCTGTTGGGAAAGATCTACTGCGTAACTTTTTAGAGCAGTAAGAGATTGTGCCTACATTACTCATCTACGGAGAGGGATAACAAAATGATTCGTGAAGCTATTGCTAATATAACCGCTGGCGCAAGACTGAGTGAGACCGAGGCGGCAGCTGTGATGGAAGAGATTATGACGGGTGCGGCCACTCCTTCACAGATGGGTGCCTTTCTGACGGCGCTACGTCTGCGGCCAGGCGGCGAAACGGTGGCAGAGATTGCTGGCTTGGCGCGTGTGATGCGGGACAAAGCTGTGCAGGTACGTCTGAATGAGCAGGTTGCTGGTCTGGCGATGGATACCTGCGGGACTGGTGGAGATGGCGCGGGCACTTTTAATGTTTCCACAGGTGCGGGACTACTTGCTGCTGCGACCGGGGCCTATATTGCCAAGCATGGCAATCGTTCTGCAACCAGTCGTTGTGGTAGCGCCGATGTTTTGGAGGCGCTGGGGATAAAGATTAATCTTGGACCCGAACAGGTGGCCCGCTCTATCGAAGAGGTGGGCTTTGGCTTTATGTTTGCCCAGGCGTATCATCCCTCTATGAAGCATGTGGGGCCAACACGCCGTGAGATTGGTATTCGGACGGTTTTTAATATTCTTGGCCCACTGACTAATCCAGCTGGCACCCGCTATCAGGTCTTAGGCGTTCCCGATGGTGCGTTGCTACGTAAGATGGGTGAGGCATTGCAGTTACTTGGTTGTCAACACGCGCTGATCGTGCATGGTGAGGACGGACTCGATGAGTGTTCGCTCAGCGCACCGACGCGCATCTGTGAGGTGCGTGTGGGACACGAGCTGCGCGAATATACGATTACCCCTGAGCAAGTAGGGTTGCTATATCGATACCCCGGCGACCCATATGTTGTGTCTGAACGCTGGTGCCGCTCTGCTGGCAAGTGATCGGGTTGACTCGTTGCAGGATGGTGTCAAGCTGGTACAGGCCACGTTACGAGACGGTAAGGCGAAACAAAAGCTGACTGATATTATTGCGTGTTCCCAGGCGCAATGAATTGCGCAGCTACAGGTGAATCATGTTTCTGCATCGTATTGTTAAACAAACACTGCTAGACTTAGAGCAACGCAAACGCGAATGCCCGCTGGCTGAGCTGCAAGCTCTTGCCGCAGCTCAACAACGTCCGCGTGATCTGCTAGCCGCTTTTGCGTCACGCTCGCGCGTGCACTTGATTGCGGAGGTTAAGCGAGCATCGCCCTCGAAAGGATTGCTTGCTCCTCACATCAATCCCGTGGATGTGGCTCTCACCTACGAGGCTAATGGAGCCGCCGCAATCTCAGTGCTTACAGAGCCGCACTTTTTCCTGGGTTCGCCGGACTATCTCACGGCTATTAAGCAAGCTGTGCAGATACCAGTGTTGCGCAAAGATTTTATCGTTGACGAGTATCAGGTCTACGAAGCGCGGGCCTGGGGAGCCGATGCCATTCTGCTCATTTGCGCCATCCTTGACGATCAACAGTTGCGGCACCTCTTGCATGTTGCCCATGAGCAGGGCATGTACTGTCTTGTTGAGACGCATAGCCTGGAGGAGGCTCAACGCGCACTTGCCGCTGGGGCGATGATCATCGGCGTCAATAGCCGCGATCTAGTGACATTCCAGATGAACCCTTATCTCATGCGGGAGATACGCCAGATTATTCCAGCCGATCGCGTAGTCATTGCTGAAAGTGGTATCCATACTGAGGCTGATGCACGTCGTCTGGCGCGCTATGACGTGCAAGGGATACTCGTTGGGGAATCGCTGGTGGTCTCGCCGGATATTCCTGCTCAGATGCAGATGCTCTTGCAGGGAGCAAATGCGGCTACACAGGTCAAGATTTGTGGGCTGAGCCAACCGGTAGCGGTAGATATGGCGGTAGAAGCTGGTGCAGACATGTTGGGCATCATCTTTCACGAGCCAAGCCATCGTTATGTGCAGCCGCGATTAGTCCCCATTCTTATTGGTGCCAGCGAAGCTTATGGCACACCACCGCAAGGTCTGGCGGCACCAGACCTTGTAGGTGTCTTTGTCAATAAGGATGCGTCTTTTGTTAACGATGTTGCTGAACAGGCAGGATTACATTTTGTCCAGCTGCATGGAACAGAGACGCCCGAATTTTGCTTGCAGATCAAGCGACCGGTGATCAAGGCGCTTCATGTGGGCGAGCAAGCCGATCTTGGTTTGCTCAAGGCGTACAAGGATGTTGCTTGGCGTTTGCTGCTCGATACACCAACTCCTGCATGGGGTGGCACAGGCGTTACTCACGATTGGGAACTCGCCCGTCTAGCTACACAGCAGAGCAAAATCTTGCTGGCAGGCGGACTTACTGTGGAGAATGTGTCAGCGGCACTTGCACAGGTACGGCCCTGGGGTGTTGATGTAAGTAGTGGTATCGAAACTGATAGACAGAAAGATCCGCACAAGATCCGAGTTTTTATTGAACAAGTTCGCAAAACTTCACTATAGAAAGAAAGATGTCGTCAATGCAAACACAGCGTGAAACAGCAACCTATCAGCATAATCTCTATCCCGATGAGCGTGGACGCTTTGGCGCATTCGGTGGCAAGTTTGTACCAGAGAGCCTGATGGCCGTGCTGGCAGAACTTGAAGCAGCATATGATGCCTCTTTACAGGACGAAGCTTTCCAGGCGGAACTGCAATACCAGTTACACAGCTATGTGGGTCGTCCTACAACGCTACATTATGTTCCTCGTTTCTCAGCGCTTGTTGCGCCAGGAGTAAAAGTCTATCTCAAGCGCGAAGATCTGGCACATACCGGGGCACATAAGATTAATAATGCACTGGGGCAGGGTTTGCTGGCCAAGCGTATGGGCAAGAAGCGCATCATTGCCGAAACTGGGGCAGGTCAGCATGGCGTTGCCACAGCGACCATCTGTGCTATGCTTGGGCTGGATTGCATCATCTACATGGGCGCGGTGGACATCGTGCGCCAGTCGCTAAACGTCTTCCGTATGAAGTTGCTGGGAGCCGAAGTTCGTTCGGTTGATAGTGGCACGAAGACGCTAAAGGATGCCATTAACGAGGCCATCCGTGACTGGGTGACGAATGTGGAGACGACAATCTACATGTTTGGTACTGCGGCTGGACCCTATCCCTATCCGCGTATCGTGCGTGACTACCAAACCGTGATCGGTCGTGAGGCACGCGAACAGATTATGCAGCAGGAGGGACGCCTGCCAGATATGATCTTCGCCTGCGTTGGCGGTGGCAGTAACGCCATTGGCATCTTCCATCCCTTCGCCGATGTCCCTGAAGTCCAATTGATCGGCGTTGAGGCGGGTGGCACCAGCATGGAGCCAGGCCAACATGCGGCAACACTGACCGCAGGCTCTCCTGGCCTGGTGTAGGACCAGAACATAGTTACCTGAAAGAGACGGGACGAGCAACCTACTTTGCAGCCAGTGATGCCACAGCATTGCGCGGTCTACAAGCCTTGAGCCGTACCGAAGGCATTATTCCAGCGTTGGAGTCCTCTCATGCACTCGGCTACCTGCTAGAGATAGGCGAACAGGGCAAGATTCCTGCTGGCTCGCTGATCATCGTTAATCTGTCTGGTCGCGGTGACAAAGATATGATGACGGTGGCTAAAGCGTTTAATGTCAATCTGTAAGGGGCATGATGCAACGATTCTACCAGGAGTATATATGGAACAGAGCAATAGCGGAGTATTAGACCAACCAGCAACCAGGATTACACGTGCGTTTGAGCAAGCACAGCAGGAGGGGCGCGGCGTGCTCATCCCTTACGTGATGTGCGGCTATCCTTCGGCAGAACAAAGTCTCAAGATCGTACGTGCGGTAGCTGAGGGTGGGGCTGATATCATTGAACTGGGTATGCCGTTTAGCGATCCACTGGCGGATGGTGCAACCATCCAGCACGCCGGGCATGTTGCGCTGGAACGTGGCATGACTGTCAACGGTTGCATGGAGATTGCAGGTCAGGTGGCCGCCAGTAGTAGTGTGCCACTCATCTTGATGGGTTACTATAATCCTGTGAGGGCGTATGGTCTCGCACGTTTCTGTGCTACCGCAAAGGCCAATGGTGTTTGTGGGGTGATTATTCCCGACCTGCCGCCAGAAGAGGCCGCGCCATTGCGCGATGTTGCGCAACAGCACGGACTGGCACTGATCTTCCTCGTGCCGCCCACAACGCCCGACGAGCGTATTATAAAGATCGTTGACCTGACCGTCAGTGGCGCTGGTGGATTTATCTACTGCGTCTCTCTGAGCGGCGTCACAGGTTCCCGCAAAAAAGTCCCTGCTCACCTGCGCGATTTTATCGCAAGAGTGCGCAGCTACACCAAAGATTACCATATCCCGCTAGCGGTAGGGTTTGGTCTCTCAACACCTGAACACATTGCAGAAGTCACTGGCTATGTTGAAGGTGCGGTTGTGGGTAGTGCCCTCGTGAATTTAATCGATAGGCACGAAGAACAGGAACAACCTGAAGCCGTACGCAGATACATCGCAAGCCTGCAACAAAAATAGTATGAGGAGATAGTATCGTCTAAAAACAACATTAGGTCCACTAAAATGGACAAAATATATTACTTAATGCAGTAGCATAGCCTTGCTCTTATCCTTTACAATAAGGTCAATTCTGTTCGGCTCCTGTCCACAGGAGAACGATGAAGCGATTGAAGGAGGTGAGTTTGGTTGATCTACTGCCGAGGTATCCGGGGAGCGACCACTGTGGAGTGTAATAACCGGGATGAGATACTTGTGGCTACACAGGAATTACTACAACTGATGATTGAAAGGAATACATTGCGTCAAGAGGACATTGCCAGCGCGATCTTTACTGTCACCCAGGATCTGGATGCAGAGTTTCCAGCGCTAGCAGCTCGTTCAGCAGCTATAGGTTGGACAGATGTAGCTTTAATGTGTATGCGCGAGATTCCCGTGCCGGGTAGTTTGAGAAAATGTATCCGTGTACTGCTGCATGTAAATACGACGCGTAGCAATACAGAGATACAACATGTATATATTCGTGGAGCAGTGAATTTGCGCCCCCCCTGTTAGTTTAGATATGTAATAAACCCAAAACAAGTTCTTCAGTACGGCAATCAGACAGGGTAGTCACAATTGCCGCAATGCTGGCAACGGCTGGCCAGTACTTTAGCAGAACAATTGAAGGAGTCAGTTTTTATGATTGTCGTAATGAAGCAATCTTGCAACGAAGAGAGTATCCAGCACGTTTTATCGGTCCTTGAAAAGCATGGCTTAACGGGACATCCCTCCATCGGTGTCGAGCGCACAGTGATTGGCGTGCTCGGTGCCGTTGGTCCCTCTGGCACACCTGGCGGTATCGGCGGCATCAATCCGTCCCTCGGTGAGACGTTGGAGAGTCTCCCTTGCGTTGATAGCGTTTTGCGCGTCTCCAAGCCATACAAGCTAACTAGCCGCGAATTTCACCCAGAGAACACCGTTGTTGAAGTGCCAGCGGCCTGCATGCGTGATGGCGTCGTCGCTATTGGTGGTAGTGCAGTAGTGATGATGGCCGGTCCTTGCACGGTTGAGACTGAAAAACAGCTCATGACAACAGCAGAGGCAGTGCGCAAAGAGGGTGCTGTCATTCTACGTGGTGGTGCTTTCAAGCCCTCGACCTCTCCCTACGGCTTCCGTGGTCTTGGCGAAGCGGGTCTGAAACTGCTGGCCAAGGCACGCGACGAGTTTGGTATGGCGATCATTACGGAGGTCATGACTCCTTCCGACGTACCGATGGTCTGTGAATACGCCGACATTTTGCAGATTGGCACACGTAATATGCAGAACTATATGCTACTCGACGAGGTTGGGCGCACGCAGAAGCCGACCGTGCTCAAGCGTGGTATGAGTGCAACCTTTGAGGAATGGCTACTAGCTGCGGAATATATTCTTGCGCAAGGGAACCGTAACGTCATTCTCTGTGAACGTGGTGTCAGAACCTTTGAGAAGCAAACTCGTAACACCATGGATATCAGCGCCGTTCCGCTCATCAAACAATTGTCGCATCTGCCGATCATCTCTGACCCTAGCCAGGGAACGGGTCGCCGCGATCTTGTCGGACCAATGACCTTAGCTTCAATAGCAGCTGGCACCGATGGCTTGCTCATCGAGGTGCACCCGAATCCAGATGAAGCTTTGAAGGATGGAGCGCAGTCGTTACTTATTCAGCAGTTCAGGGATCTTATGCCGCAGGCTGTGGCTGTGGCTGCGGCTGTTGGGCGATCGTTTGTGACGGAGTAGGCTTGCTGGAGGGTTAAAGGGGCGCGTCATTTTTTCATATAGGAGCGCGTAGTTGCGCAATTTATTGCGCCAGGCCCAGGAGCGAAGAAAACTGGCATAATAAATTGCGCGGCTACGGGTGTGTTTGGAGAGAATCGGCGCAATGAATTGCGCAACTACGGATTTATTCTTCCTTTAGCATGGCTTTTGCCCCAAAACCGTATAAAAAGTCCAGAAAGCACAGAAGTCATCGGCAAGTAGTTCAATTTCAATGTCTCGATGCAGTTGTTCGATTTCTTCCTCAGCAGTCGCGCCTACAGCGATCAGAAACGGTTGCAACAGTCTGAAGAACATCTTGAAGTCCTGCGCCACCGAGGCATGGGCTGTGGTCCCTACCGACCAGTCAACGATTGAGGCATGATGCCGGATGTGTTGGCAGCCGACATTGCGCAGGAAAAAGGGTAACTTTGGTGGGATGGCTGTCGAGCGCCCAGTTGCAGAAAAGGTGAAACCGCCTCGTCGAAATGCATTCAGGACAATGACTTCCATTCTTTCAAAGGCAGGACTGGTGGTCACGCTATTGTCCTCTGCTTCTGTTAAGCGGATAAATCCACCTGGCCGTGTCACACGAAAGAGTTCTTGTAGCACTTGTGGCCAAGCAGTCTGCCCGATGACAGATAAAAAGCGCGCATTGACCAGGTCAAAGAAATTGTCGGGGTAATCGAGTGGGAGCAGGGCATTCATGACTTGGAAGCTGGCATTCTCCAGTTTGCCTGCGATAGCCTGTGTCGTCGCGTAACTGATCATATTAGCGTCTATGTCGAAGCCCATCACTTGCAAATGAGGATAGGTCTGTGCCAAGTGGATGGCCCAGCCGCCTGATCCGCAGGCTGCATCAAGCACGCGCTGTAAGGGTTCTACAAATGCTACTTGATCAGACTGTTCAGGCAGCAGACCGCCCAATGCCCTTGTCAGGGCACGCTCTTGCTCTACCAAGCGTGCCAGTTCCGCATCACTGTCACTGATAAAATATTTCTTGTCATAAGCTTCAGAAGATTCGGGCGGCGTCGTCATAAATCTTACCTTTCTGTCTGTGGAAGATCGTTATGCTTATCATGATGTTGCAGTAACAGCGTTTCAACCTGTTGCCATGCGATCGTCACTGCTTGCTGGTATGTAAGGTCCTGCGCAGTGTGAGCAGACTCCTTCATTAAGGTAATGACAAGTGCGCGAAAGCGGCTAAGATACTGCTGCTGAGCCTCAAAGGCGGGCATAACTTGCAACTGGATAACGGAAACGTCATAAAAGTCTGACTCTGTGAATGCCAATGCAATCAGATTCGTGTAGGCTTGCAGGAGAACGGCAAGGCGGTCGCACTCAAACCTACCAACCTCTGTGCTTGAGAATAGGACGCAACCGGCAAGGCGACCATGCCTCATCATAGGATAGGTAGCCGCACTTCTCTCATACTCAGCAGGACGGTACGGCACCAGCGTAGGAGCCGCGCGCAAGTCACTGACCTGATGAGAACGTGCCGTGGCAACAGTATGCCCAACCAGTGTGTCTGCACCCAAGAACTGCACTTCTTCGCCCAGACTTTCTGACCACGGGAACGTGCCAAGTCCCGGACCCTCGCGTAAACTGCGAATCATGCCATCATCTCTTGGAGGCATGCAATAGAAGATCGTGATACGCAGACCTCCCAATCCAGAGGATAATTGCAAGCGTGCATGTTGTAACGTCTGCTGGATGATCATCCACGAAACCTGATGAGTAAAACTGGTAGCGTGGATGCCTAGAATACGGTTGACAAATGCAAAAGGAATCTCCAATTTCTCATGCTCATGCATTGACTCTTGATATACTAACATATCCTGTCCTGGTAAATCTACGGCAAGAGAGGGAAACTCTTCCTTCATACTCGCCTCAAACGCGTGCCGATGCGCACCGGGGATGGCCTGTAGCAGTGGACGGAAATAGCGTTGTCGAGGAGACGATTCCCCGCTTGCCCAGCGACTCAACGTGACTTCAGCCACGCTAATGGCTCTGGCTATGCGCTTGCGTTCACCATATGTATGAATAATCATATCAAGCAATTCCCGCCAGTAAGTTCGTTGTCGCATATTCATTAATCTTAATGTTTCTCTAGATAAAACAAGATATTATTGCTAATCACCCGTTCAGCGTAACATAATAAAAGGGCAAATGTCAATTAATTTGGCAACAATGTGCCGATGCTCCTTATAACAATTTTGTGCACGTGTATTCACTTTGTTTTTCTAACGTGAAAGTTAACTCTGCTGTATGATGAAGGTTTATTTTTTAGGTACAAATGCGTAGGGCTGTGGGAAATCAGGTGAATGCAATAGGTGGGCTGAACTTGATAGGTGATGATGTGAAGGGGGAAGGAGCTGAAAGGTCTGGCTTTGCTCAGGCCGGTCATGAGCCGTCAGGTATATCAGAGGAATGTAACACATGGATAAAAAGGGCAAACTAGCCGCTACGCCAGCGTTCTGCGCGAGCTGTCACGCGCCTCCACCTGCCAAAGTCTTAGCGCGTTGATTGTTCCCTTACTCAGCTTTTACTCTGAGCGGTGATGTTCTGAAGACGACCAGTTTGCCATAGTGCCCTAGCAGTATACCACCAGAATAGCTAGTACGTCTAGCTCTAGAGAAGAAAAGAAAGTTTTTTTTGGATATACTATAGAAAAAAAGAGTCCCAAAAAGGAAAGAAGTTATATGCGCTTGTTTCTACTCCTGCTCATGTAGGGACAGAATGTCGGTAAGCGAAACTGGCAGACCAGAGCTTGCAGCCTCCACACAGGCCAGCATTAAAGCAAGCGTCTTGATGTTATCGCGACCGGAGGACTCAGGTTCTTGACCAGTACGGACAGCTTTAACAAAGGCGACAAGACTGCCATGGCGGTCATTCTGTGGGACCTTGGGAAGCGCGATATGCTGCACTGGCTCGCCGCGAGGGTAAAGCATAACGCTCTCCGGTAATGCGCCTCGGCTGGTCCATACTAGCTCGCCCTGCTCACACTCCATGTGCCACTCGCCAGCCCAGTTCGTCTGAGGACCAGTACTGACCCAGTTGCCTCGATAACTCACTACCGTACGGCCATCAAAGGTGATGATGGCCGTACCGGCAGCTGCGTCGAGATAATTGCTGCCAGGTGGATTCCACGTTTTGCAGATGACCTGAACTGGCTCCTGAGCCAATACGACACGCATGAGGTCGAAGTGATGAATGGACATATCCGCCAATAAGGGTTGCCAGAGTTTGTAATGGCTGTGCTCGCGCGGCTTCAGATTGTCGTAACGGCGAAAGTCAATATTGACCGTACATACCCGGCCAAGTACTTGCTGGCCGACCAATTCAATAGCAATACGCACAGCAGGATAATAGCGGTAATTCTGGCTCACCATCAGGATCAAGCCACGCTGCTTGGCAAGCTCGACTAATTGCTGTGCCTGTGCAATAGAGGGGACAAATGGCTTTTCTAGCAGGACATGTTTGCCTGCTGCAAGTGCTTCCATGGTGGCTGGGACGTGTCCTGATAAGCTGGCTGTCACTAATACTGCATCGGTTTCTACGGTAGCCAGCGCTTCGGTGAGGGTCGAAAAACAACATTGGGGGGGCAGTTTGAGCTGGTGTTGTGCCTTTTTCAGTGTGTCAGCGTGCACGTCCACCCAGGCTACGGGTTCAACGTCTTTATTGGCTGCTATAACTACTTTTGCCCAGTTTTGCCCCCATTCGCCCATACCTACCTGCACAATATGTATTGCCATCTGATCTTCCTTTCCGCGTGTTGGCGCTATTCGTGCAGGCGGCGTTGATAATAGGCCATCTGAGTTGGGGCTTCGGCAACGCCAACCATAATTGTGTGTAAGTGCGCTGTATTCTGTTCCGCTAAGCTCTGACATAGCTCGTCGCAAATATACTCGGCGATTCGCGCTGCTGTAGAGTTATCAATGGGTAGTGCTATAACATCAGCATGGGGGAAGACATAGCGTTTCCCCTTAAAGCGGATTTCCCATTCACTGGCGGATTGAGTAAGTTCGAGGTGAGGGTTGTAGAGCGGTAGCAGGAAGTGATGGTTGAGTCGTTGGCAAATCTCTTTGGTGATACGCTTCAAGACTGTGAAATCAAAGACCAGTTTGTCGGCGTCCAGTTCGCCCTCGATCTCGACCAGCACACTATAATTGTGGCCGTGCAATCGTTCGCACTTGCCACCGTATGTAATGAAGTGGGCGGCATTGAAATCCAGGTGTCCCCCTTCGATTTTTACCTTGCGTATGGCCCGCTGACCTGACATTGTCGCACCCCCTTCTTAAGAAATTCTATGGAGTATTATTCCTGTGTCATACTGCGCAGGAGTGAAACCCCGCAACTTCTGACGTACCCGCCTAGTCATCAGCATATCATCACAAACGATAGCGCACAAGTGGCAAAATCTTCATAGCTGAACTGGGTAGCGCAACCAGTGCCTCTCTTGATAGTTCCAAGTTTGCTGACTTCACCCTTGCTGGGCAAGCTCACCTCCCCAGCAAGGGTGTGGCTTTCAGAAGAAGTGCCGATGACATAGATAGAGAAGTAGCAATCAGTCGAGATGCCAGAGGCAACTACCATGCATCATTCGCCTGACGTTTTCACCTCAATCTAAATGTATGTAAAAGTATGCACTCATTGATTGAAGAGAGGTAGCGGAAAGGATGACTTTCATATGAGACTATGGCCATTTCAGCAGAAGCAACCCCAACCACAGGATAGGACCGGCCTGCAACGCGTCGGACTCATCCTCATTCCCTTGAGTCTTGTCGGACTGCTGGCTTTGTTGCCTATGATAGGTCGCTTATGGCCTGACTCACACGATGGCAAACACCACCCTCTTACCTCTCCGGCAGCATGTCCCTCCTGCCCGGTGGCCACTACCACCTTGCCTTCTCCAACCCCCTCCCTCCCTCTTCCAAGCGTGTTGGGCTTTCCCCTCTTCAGCGGCAATCCTGATCTGCCAGAGATTGCGTTGACCTTTGATGACGGTCCCAATCCGGTCTCAACTCCCCAAATCCTCATTCTTCTTCAACGCTCCGGGATAAGTGCCACCTTTTACGTGATCGGTGCTCAGGCGCAGGCCTATCCAGCCCTAGTAAAGCAGGAGCTTCAGCTGGGCCATATGGTAGGAAACCACACTTGGACGCATCCACCACTTACTTCCCTGTCGTCCAATGCGGTATACAATGAACTGCAAAGTACTTCCCAAGCGATTCAAGCCGCGACAGGCAGCTCGCCTATCGTCTTTCGCCCTCCCTATGGCCAGTATAATAGCTCGGTACAAGGGGTTGCAGCACGTCTGGGCCTTTCCACTGTCTTATGGAGCATAGACTCCAAAGATTGGTCCAAACCGGGAACCAGCGCTATCATCGAGAGCATTCTCTCCACAACACACAATGGCTCTATTATTCTGCTTCATGATGGTGGTGGCGATCGCTCACAAACAGTTGCCGCGCTACCAACTATTCTGACCACCCTGACTCAACGAGGCTTTCAGTTCGTCACAGTTGCCCGCTTGATGCATGACCTGCCTCACGGCGGCACAAGACCAACCTAGTGCAGAAACACGAGAGGGGGTAGGGATTGGGGGTGGCATTTGGCGAAGCCTCGCCTTTCGAGGTTTGGGGTGTCCCCAAATTCTCCCATTCCCCAAAGGGTTTTGGGGTTCTGCACTAGAAAGCCTCTGACCAGCTTTCTATTGAAGAGATTCAGGCTGATTCTCTCCCTTGGTTCATCTCCCCTCAAGAAGTAAACATAAGCCGCAGAAGAGTTTCTGGCTAGCCGGGAGTAAAGGAAGCTCCCCCTTTACTCTCCGGTTGCCACAGGCGAGCAAAGAGTAAGTTTATGCTGAGCTAGTAGAACGTTGGGGATTCGTCGCCACTTGTTGCGACACCACCCGGCTGGGGAGAGACATGCTGCCTATCTGCATTGCCAGATCCTGATCAGGCATGTTGGAGAAAGCAAGGGTATATTGACCAATCTCAATTATGTCTCCTTCAGCGAGCTTGTGTACTGCTCCGAAAGCGAGTTTCTCTCTATTGACAAACACTGCTCCATTGCTACCTCGTCTCTCAAAGATATAGTAATCTTTCTCCTTTTTTCCCAGTAGGGCATGATGTGCCGAGATCATAGCATCTCCACCGAGTACAATATCGTTAGAGTCCGCTTGCCCAAGGGAGATCGCCTCCTTCTCCAAGTGCACCACATACCTTACGTTCAAACGCGAGCATGTAACGAGAAAGTGCGGCAAGACGTTCTGGCTGGCGGCTGTGTCCCCATTGAGAGGCATACCAACTCCAGCGGATGGGACTAGATCTGTTGATGGCACTGATTTATCGCTTGCAACCGGGATCTGGTGCGAAGCTGTATCTTTATGAATACCGTTCGACTGCCCATTTGAGACCGGTGCGACAAATTGTTTATACGAACGCAGGCTGCTATAAGGTTGCGCTGTTGAGGACAAAGTATTCTTCAGCTTGGCCTCCACTAACTGCTGCTGTGGTGTCTGTACTGCAATTAATGATTCTGTTTGTTGCATTGCCGGAACGTCGCTTGTTTGCAACTCAGTCTCTGACGGACGTACGAACTGTTCACGATACAGGCGTGCATAGAGACCTCCTAATGCCAATAATTCCTCGTGAGTGCCGCGCTCCATAATCTCACCTTTGTTGATCACTAGAATCATGTCCGCAGCTAGAATGGTTGAGAGACGGTGAGCAATCGCTAAAGTCGTGCGGCTCTGCATCAACCTTTCCAATGCAGCCTGCACTAAGCGTTCTGAATGGGTATCAAGAGCGCTGGTAGCTTCATCCAGTATCAGAATACGCGGATTTTTGAGAATGACGCGCGCAATAGCAATACGTTGTTTTTCGCCACCGGAGAGCTTGTAGCCGCGTTCACCAACGACTGTATCATAGCCCTCTTCTAGTTCTAGAATGCGATCATGGATAGCCGCCGCTCGCGCCGCCTCGATCATCTCTTGCTCTGTTGCATCCAGACGCGCATACAATAGATTCTCGCGAATGGAGGAATGAAACAGGTATGTCTCCTGCGTAACTACGCCGATCAAATCACTCAGCGAGGCCAGAGCAATATCTTTCACATTGACACCATCAATCTCGACGGCTCCGCTCTCCACATCATAGAGGCGCGGTATCATGTACGTGATGGTCGTCTTTCCCGCGCCGCTAGGACCCACCAGTGCCACCAGTTGTCCTGGCTTGACTGTGAACGAGATGTTTTTTAGCGCCTGACGGGCTTGCTCCTGTGAACCTTTGTCCTCAGTGGATGCTACAGGAACAGGATGCTTCTCTTGCTCCCCCGCCTTGTTCGAGTCGCTCAAGGCACTGTTTTCACTGCGCTTATAGAGAAAGGTCACATTCCTGAAAGCCACCTCACCTCGCACATCTTGCGGTTTGAGCTGGAGTGCATCTGGCTTGTCAGTAATATCAACCTTTAGGTCCAGGTACTCATAGATGCGATCAAAGAGGGCCAGCGATGCTTGCACTTCGACCTGCAAGGACAGGATTCGCCCAATAGGGTAGAAGAGCGCGAATTGCAGTGTCACAAAGGCAATCATCGTACCCAATGTGATAGTATTTCCCAGCACAGAGGCACGCTGGATAATCTGCGAACCTGCAATTAGATAGATCAAGGCGGGTATGACCGCGAAGCCAACTTCGACGATCATCAAGAACCAACGTCCAATGAAGAACTGACGCACCATCAGGTTCGTTAGATTTTGATTTTCCTGTTGGAATTGCTTCTGCGCATATTTTTGTTGGCCGAAGACTTTGAGCAACAGAATGCCACTCACCGAGAGCGTCTCTTGCATGAGTGCAGTAAGGGAGGCCATACTTCTCTGGGTCTGTTTGCTTACACTCCGCCGCATCTTGCCTACTTTGTAGGCAGCTATCGCGAAGAGAGGGAGCACAATCAAGGTTATCACTGTCAGTAATGGACTGAGCAAGAGCATCGCAGTAACTGTACTCAGCACAATTGCGGAATTCCCGATGAGGTCTGCCGCTGTATTTGTGACAACACTCTGGATGCCGTTGATATCATTAGAGAGCCGCGACTGAATCTCACCCGTACGTGTCTCCGTAAAGAAACTCATCGGTAAACCTTGCAGATGCTGGTAAAGCCGATTACGAAAGTCGCGCATCACGTTCTGGCCGATCTTATTGTTCAGATGGCCTTGTCCTACACTAATGAACCCTTGAATAATGGGAGTGACGATCATTATGGCAGAATAGATGAGTAATAGGCTGGCGTTGCCCTTTTGAATGGCATCATCAAAAATATGACCGATTAAAATGGGGTTGACTAACCCCAGCAACGTCACAATGAGGATGGCAAAGAGCACCAGAGCCACTTGAAATCTATAGGGATGGAATGCTTGCATAATTCGTCGCAATGTGCGGCGATCGGTTTTTCGTTCGCGCTTTTTTTGTTTTTCCGCGGTGGCCGGATCGCCACCTGTAGAGGGCTTCATAGTAAGGCTCCTAAAGACGATTTATTACTCAATGAGCAAAAACTGTTCAAAAAAAATTTTGTACACGCTGAACAATTAGATAAGGTAAATATACCCATCTATACCATAATCATAGTATAGCACCTATTAAGCTTCTATTTCCCGAAATAGCATTTTATATTATACAAAATCCGCCTATTCAATTTATTGTATGAAACAGGTCAAGAGAGAGAGCCTCAAGTAGATTTCTCCGATCCTGATTCTTATAAAGGAAGAAATGACCACCGACAAAAAAACGCGACTTAAAGGGGCCATATGTTTGTTTACGCCAGGCCAGAAGAGCTTCACGAGAAACATCAGCATCCTGTAGTCCACCAAAAGCCGATATTGCACACGGAAGAGGAGTTTCATGAGTATAGTGATAAGTTTCACAGATGGCAAAATCGGCTCGTAAGAGAGGGAGCAATACTTGCAAAAGTTCTCTGTTTTGTAGAACCTCCTCCGGCGTGCCCTGGAGACGACGCAATTCTTGGATAAATTCCTGCTCTGGTAAGTGGTAGGTGGGTGGATCAGGATCGGGCAATTGAGGAGCACGATGCGCAGCAACAAAGAGATGGCTTGGTTCTAGTTGATGCTGCATGCGATGTAAGTAACGAGCAAGCTCAAAGCTGATGAGTGATCCCATACTGTGACCGAAGAAGGCGTATGGCATATCCAGGTACGGTAAGAGTACAGGGACCAGCGTATCAATCAGTGAAGCCATATTGGAAAATGGCCTTTCCAATAATCGATTCTCTCTGCCAGGTAGTTGCACGGGACAGACCTCTATCTCCTGGGGAAGCAACTCTGGCCATAGGCGAAAAAGCGATGCCCCACCACCAGCGTGAGGAAAACAGAATAAACGTACACGAGCATGTGGCCTGCGTTGCCAACCGTGGAGCCAAGAGTTAACTAGTGTTGTTTTTCTCATCAATGTCTCTCTCTCGTTATCAGGGCCTATCCTCTCACGCTTCGGCAAGCTGTTCGCAGACTCGGTCGATACACTGCTTCAGCGCATTGGCAAGGACACGTACCTGCGGCTCTGTCACCAAGCTCTGATGATCCCCAGGCACCACATGGACGCGCATCCCGCCTTGCGCCAGTTCACGCCAGCGCTGGATAGGCATGGGATCTTCTCTCTCATCCAAAGATGCCGCCCGCTCCAAAGATTGACTGGAGGCGAAATAGTCTACCTGGTGCGGATACGGCTGCGCCGCATACTTATGCACAATATGCTTGTTGAGCAGACTGGTACGCGTATAACGAGATACAAAATCAATACTTGCATCCTCTGGGACGGCATGTACCTTCTTCGTCTGTTCTACTGCATAGCTAAGTTGCGCGTCAACTTCTCGTTTCTTAAAATCATCAGGAATACTTATCTTGAAATGATTTAGCAGCTCTTTGACAACTCCTGTATCCCCAAGGTCTATCTCCTCTTCACGCGCTCTGTCCATCTCCTGAGCACTCACTAGCATGCTATCGATAATAGCAAGCACACCCACCTCCCTGTGGTTGCACTGTCCGTATTGCTGCAATATAACGAGCTGCCATTTCTTCTACCGTTGCCAATGTTTCCTGTACATGGCTACGGTCAGGAGTGTGCAACCCGTAAAAAGGTTGATCTGGTCCTAAACGGCGTGCCAAGTCAACATAACAAAAAGCTGTACCACCCGATGGATGGACGCAGAAAAATGGAGGTCGTGTCCCTCGCGTTTGGATCGCTGCTAGTGGAGAGCGGTCTTCAAACACAGTGTGCTGACGCAAAACCACGGCGAGCGTCGCTACCGTTGGATGCTGAAAAAGGGTTGCCAGCGAGAGATCCTGCCCGAAGCGTTCCGCTATACGAGACATGAGACGCACAGCCAAAAGGGAGTGCCCCCCTAGTCTGAAAAAGTCATCAACGATGCTTATAGGCTGCCTCTGTAAAAGATCTTCCCAGATCTGTAAGAGCTGCCATTCTATAGCATCGCGCGGTTGTACGACCGTCCTTGTCGGACTATCCAATACGATCAGAGCCGGGAGGGCATTCTCTTCCCCACTTCTTGCCCTGGCTAACTGATGGCGGTTTACCTTGCCATTAGCGGTCAGCGGCAAAAACTTCAGGTACACAAAGATAGAGGGTATCATATATTCTGGTACATGTTCTCGCAAAAAGTCCCCAAGCTGCATGTCCATCGAGAGAGGTTGCTTACGCGGCACAATATAACCAACCAACTGTGGCGAGCTTCCCTCGTCTTCTTCCAGGACCACAACGCTATCGCGCACATTAGGATGCTGACTGAGTACTGCTTCGATTTCTGTCAATTCAATACGATAACCCCTCAGCTTTACCTGACTGTCACCTCTGCCCACAAACTCAATCTCTCCCTGCCCACTATAACGTGCAAGGTCCCCCGTGCGATAGAGCCGCGCACCCGCTTGCGAACCGGAACTGCGCATAGCCTCAACAAAAGGGTGCGGCACAAAGTATTCCGCAGTCTGCTCTGCCTGCTGCACATACCCGCAGGCCAGACCTGCTCCCCCAATATAGAGTTCCCCAGTCACGCCAACTGGCACCGGCTGCATGTGCCTATCTAAGATGTATACCTCTGTATTGGTAAGTGGCCTGCCCAAGGGAACCTGCTCCCAACGCTCACTGCCCTCTTCCACTGGAGCCAGCACGCCAAGAGCATGAAGCAGCACACCAACAGTTGCCTCTGTCGGTCCATAGTGGTTATAGACTTCACAGCTGCCCCCCAATGCAGACACACGTGCCAGCAAGCTTGCTGACAGTGCTTCCCCCCCCAGGACTAATGCCCGCCGTGGTAACAACTCCGAGCTTCGTTCTCCTGTCAGTAAAGCCGATAGATGCGAGGGCACAATTTTAAGAACATCAATTGGGTGCTGCTCTACCCACCGTGCCAGTGCTTCCACATTCATAAATATCTCAGCATCAAGCACTTGCACGCAGCCCCCCGACACTAATGCGCACCAGATTGCTGTATTACCCAGATCTGCTGCCAGTGTCGATACGGTCGCATAGTGCCACCCTGACTCTACTTTCAGCACCTCGCATAATGCCAGGCTATAGTTCACTACGCTGCTCTGCGAGATCATGACCCCCTTGGGCAACCCTGTCGAACCTGATGTATAGATCACATAGGCCAAATCCCCGGCAGTAGCCCCACCCGACAGATTCTCAGCCCGGACCTGCGACAGCTCGTGCTCCAAGTCCTCTAAGTAGAGCATGCTGCCTTCCCATTCTGGCAAGCTGATGTTCACCTCTCGTTGGGTTAAGAGGAGCGCTACCTGACTTTCCTGCAACTGATAGGTGAGCCGTGCACATGGACTTGCCGCATCCAATGGCAGATAGGCCCCTCCCGCCTTGAGAATGGCCAGCAGTCCCACGAGCATCTGTGCGCCACGTGCCATACATAAACCTACTAGTATGTTAGGCCCTACTCCTCGGCCACGTAATACCCTCGCTAGACGATTAGCACTCTCGTTCAACTGTCGATATGTTAGCTGTTCCTGCGCACTTATCGCCGCCAACTGACCCGGTACCTGCTCTACCTGCTCTTCAAAGAGCCGATGTAACCCCGGAGCCGTCTGCGAGCGTACAGGAGCACAGGACGCCATCAACAGACGCTTCCTCTCCCTGGCAGTAATAAGCGTGAGAGCACCCACACCCTCCTGTGGCTGTTGCGTTACACTATGCAGCAGCACCTGCAACATGGAGGCCAGACGAGGAATAGATGTTGTCACGCAGTACTGTGGGTCATAGCAGAAGTCCAACTGTAGACGTTCACCCACTTGCAGGACACTCAACTTGAGCATGAATGGCTCTGTACAACAAGATTGTTGCTCCAGCGAGAGGCTCAACTCCTCGCCAGCAAACGAGGCTGGCCAATGCTCATGTTCAAACGTCACAGGAAAATAGTTTGGCTTGATCGCAGGATCATGCTCATTGGCAACCGCTGGCCAGGTGAAGTAGAATTGGTGCTTGCGCGTCGCCTCTAACATAGGCTCGACAAAAGCCACGATCTGCCCAAAAGTCCAATCCTCCCTCACATAGGCTGTGAAGGGCACAAAACGTGTATAGTGTCCCAGTACCTCTGCTAATTCTTCGTGGCCGCGCCCATTACAGGCTACCCCTAGCAGCATTTGTGGTTCTCCTGTTAAGCGCCAGAGCACTATCAACCAGCAGGCCAGCAGGATGGCCGTGACTGAGACCCCATAGTGAGCTGCCAGGGCATGTATACGTAGAGATGCAGCCTCTTCCACTGCCAGCGGATAGCTCAAGGGTTTAAAGACCGGCGTCTCACTCGCCCATAGGCTACCCGGCTTAACTATCTTTGCTCGCTCAAGTAGCCGTTGCACTTGAGCTACCTGCGACAATGCATATCTCTTCCAGAATTCGCGTGCCGCCTTTGCTGCTTTATCCTCCTTGAGGAGCAATTGCTTTTGCCATGCACAAACAGCAGTGTATTGGAGCGGCTCCAAGGTTCGTTCTTGACCAGCAAGATTGGCATGATACCTTTTCATCAAGTCAGCAATCAGTAGAGGCAAGGTAGCGGCATCTGCATAGAGTGCTGATAAATTGATGAACAAGAGCGCTTCCTCAGCGGAGAGGGGGAATAGCATTACATAAAAGAGCGGTCCATATGAGAGGTTAAAAGATGTTTCTTGCAATGATGTAAGGAGCGTGTGAAGCACAGCCCTCCGTCCAGGTTCAGGTATGTTTTCCAAACTAATGGTTGGACATGCAAACTCTATCTGCTGGCCTAGCACCTGGACCGGCATATCCATACCCGGCAGGATTGAAAATACGGTTTGAAAAAGCGTATGTTGCTCCACCAGCTGTTGCAGCGCTCGTTGAAATGCTTGCTGCTTGAGTATCCCTTTTATCAGGATGCTACACTGTGAGCGATAGACTCCACCCTCCTGCTGGAAAGACCATAAACGATCCTGTTGCAGAGAAAGATATGCTCCCTTCAAAGTCGTCTTTGCCATTACCTGCCATACTCCTTCATACGCCAATTACTCTGAACGCGCGGCCTTTAGAGATCTAGCTGAGAGATAACCTCTGCCATCGCTACCAGCACCTTCCGTGTGCCTTCAAATGGGTCACGCGCATGAGCAACCGTCATATTGTCCAGTATAATGACATCGCCCGCTTGCCATTGGAAACGAACCGCTTGTTGCTCATAGATCTCACTAATTGCCGCCACCACCTCATCTTCAATACGCGTACCATCTCCATAATAGACATTGCGTGGTAAATCTTCCTCACGGAACATCGATAAGAGTGAATCTCGTACATCAGGATCGAGGCAGGAGATATGATGGAGCTGAATCTGATTAAAAAATAGCATCTCACCAGTATGAGGATGCCTGACCACCGCTTGACGCACCTGCCGTGTGGTGAGCTGATTCCCCTCCTTCCATGCAAAATCGATCCCGGCCTCACGACAGTAGTCTTCAACGCGCTTTTTGTCTGTCGTCTGGAAGAAATGTTGCCAACTCACATCTAACCCGCTGATAAAGTTACGCACATACATCAATTTCTTCTCAGTCATGCGTGCAATGATCGCCGGGTCAATGGCCTGATAGATCTTGCGACAATCGAGTAGTGGTGTCGCTCCCTGCTTCTCTGCTGCCTTGATGCAATAGAAGAAGATCTTCATCGGCCAACGGTGAATATGCGAACCTTCATTATGAAAGAGAATAGCCTTGTCCGCAGGATAGGGAGTCGAGCCATATACTTTGGCCCCTAGTTCTTCACGCGGCAGATCACCGTAGTCGTCGAACAACTCACCATTTGCACTGACCGCACGCGCAAATGCTTCAAATTTTGCAGGTGCATCGATCGAGAAGTTTCGGAACAGGAGCGCACCGTGCTTGGCTAATGCCTTCTCCAAATAGTCCTTGTTGTTACCTGCCCAACTCGCAAGGTTTACACCGCGCTTCCTCTGAATACTTTTTCTCAAGCTTGACTCAAGACTCGCTTTTTTTTCCATGCTCACTCCTTATTTCTTGACATACCGCCTTCACCCGTTCTCCCAAAACTTTTCCATACCCTCGCTCTGTTAGCAGATCAGGGATGGACCTCTTCTAAGATTACCAGATGTCCTGTCCCGTTGAGCGTCTCCAGATTGATATCGGCCACACAACGTACCTTGACATAGTTAAGAGTCAATGTCCCCTCAACATGAGCTATACCTGTGGCCTGCTCAAAGAAGGCTTGGCTCAGATCCGTTGCACTCTTATCCACGCGTATCCCCAAATCAGTTCCCCCGCGCGTCGCCGTGAACTTGATAAAGACGTAGCCCATATCCTCTACACGCTTGCGAAATTCATCGAGGGAGGGCCGAGGACCACCGACCGTTACCGGGTGGTCTCCTTCCGAGAGACGTTGCACCAGGTCATCCATATTACAGTTCCTTTCTTTTCTGTATAGGGCAGCGGCAAAGGTCTTTGAGCTGCCCTATACTCCCTTACTTCGCTAATTCGCTCTGCTCTTCCACAGGTTCTTCTTCTGTCGTTTCTTCGTAAGCATATCGTAACTCTTCCGGTATCTCGAACTGTAATGTGCTATGACAAAAATCCTGCCACTGCTGCGTTACATTGTCAAAGATAACACCACCAGGCAGTACAGGACTTCTCACTACGACGAAATCGTCCCAGAGATAGACCACATCCTCATCCGTGAGATCTGGCTCATTCTCTTCGCGCTTTTCCGTCCAGCCATCAAATGCTCTCAAGTCTTTTAAATAATACGCCTTACAGTATTTCCTGATCATAAGATCCCCCTAAACCTTTATTGCTCCGCTTCGTCTGAGGCTGCCGCACCAGTAGAAGCAGAGGACGTTTGTTTGGCAATTTCCTCCATCCGCTTGCGCAGACTGAGTGGTCTCATATCTGTCCACACCTCTTTAATATAGGCTAAACATTCGGGCTTGAGTCCACTCTTCCCAACGTCTCGCCATCCAAGGGGATTCTCACGGTAGGCGGGCCAGATTGAATATTGCTCTTCATGATTGACAACTACTTTGTAAATTGTTTTGTCTTCTTCTTCGTCTCGATACACGTTAGAGAACTCCTTTGTCGTCATCGTATTACTGGCGACAGTATACAATATTATGATCATAAACGCAACGACAGGCAGCAGACATACAACAGACAACTTGCAGCTTGTCTACTAGTTTTCACTGTGTTCACGCACAACATGAGGCACACTAATCTTATGTAGAAAAGGTGAACAAGATCACTCTTCAGGATCAAGAGCCGATGGGGTCTGAGGTGGAAATAGTTCCCAGCCATCGCCTGACTTCATGCGCTTTGCTATGCCCCAGTCTCTCCAGAATCGTAGCACATTCCTCGCCCAGACGCTGCGCTTCAGTGGCCGCGCCCTGTAGTGCAGCGATGCGAGCTAGCCCATACTGAGCCTGTGCTCTCGCACTAAGGTCCCGCTCCAAGCTACTGGTAGATTGTAGGACTTTATCAAAAGTAGAGGTCGCCGCCTCCAGATACTGATACTTGAGATGAAGCTCGCCCCAGAGTACATACATTGTATTAGTGAGTCTCGACTCTCCAAGCTGTTGCACAAGCTCAAAAGATTCATGAAAGTAGCTATTAGCTATACAATATGTCCCCCCTCGTTGCCCAATGGCATAGCCAAGATGAATTAAGAGCGCTGCGAGCGAATGACGCAAACCTATCTGCTTGGCAAGTTCGACTCCCTCCTGACAATATTTTTCGGCATCTGTATAGTCGCCACGCAACTCGCTAAGATCAGCCAGATTCGTGAGCAGTGTGCAGATATGCGCCCGATGACCAATCCGGCGCGCCTGGGCCAGTGCTTCCAGGTAATACGCTTCGGCCTGGCTATAAGCTCCTTGCTGAACAGCAACGAGACCTAATGTATTCAGGTGAACACACAGCTGCTCTTGATACCCTACCTGCCAGGCTAAGCGCATCCCCTCCTTACAATATGCTTCAGCCTGAGCATAATTGCCCTGTTCTTGCTCAAGTACACTCAGGGAAGCTAACTGACAACTTACCAGCTCCTGCGATCCCGTTTGCCGTGCCAGGGCGAGTGCTTCAGCATAATATGCGCCAGACTCGGTGTAGTGTTCCTGGTGACGCAAGACGGTGCCAAGCCCGTTCAGCAAATGACACATGCGTTCCAGATCATTGAGCAGACGAGCCAGGGATAACCCATCTTCGAGCAAACGCCTGGCCTGAGCATAGTCCCCCCGCTTTCTCCACATGCTGGCAAGCAGATAAAGAAAACCACTCTCCAGATCCCGTTGACCCAGCCGTTTAGCCAATCCCAACCCCTGCTGCCCGTAGATCTCTACATGGCAATAGTCGCCAAGCAGGCCCGCAAAATCTGCTAGGTGGTAGAACACGATTGTGCTCGCTAACTGGTCTTCTAGTTGCAACGTTGCCCGTAACACCTGTTGCAACAATGTGTGAGCCTGACTATAGAATCCACGCACATGCATAAATGGCACCAGGGCTACCCCCCCTCGTACGAGATCCGGCCACATTTGCAGGCTACTAGCTGCATCTAGCGCCACCCAGAGCGTATTTGTCTCTCTCTCTAATACTTCATAGTCCTGCTGATGCTTATCTATATATGCAACCATATAGTGCACTAGCCGTTGCTTCGCCTCAGCGTTTTCGACTTGCATTTGCGCATAGTTCACAATGGTTCTGTGCAGACAGTAGCGCCCAGGACCATTGCTCTCCAACAGTCCCGCATCCCATAGCTCATCCAGTATCTCTATTGGCTCCTCACTCACTGCCAGGGCCGCCTCTTCGGTAAAGCTATCCGGCTTGGCTGGAAAGACCGACAAAGCGCATAATGCCCCATGAGCCGCAGGCGAGAGTCGTTGATCACTTATGGCAATTGCCGCATGGAGAGACAGAGGCACATCCAGAGGAAGGCTGGATGAAGCTCCTCTAACAGAGCTTACCTTGATGCACCCCATAGCTTGATGTAATTGCGCCAACGCACGCCGGATCCGGTGTGGTTGACCAGCTAGGAAGTGAGCCGCTAGATATTTGCCCATTAGCATTAGGGCCAGCGGCAAACCACTCGCCTCACGCACTAGAGCACGCGCTTCCTCAAGCTCGTGTTGCACCAATTGGGGCACAAAGCGCGCAAGCAGTACCAGGCCATTCTCTTCGGCCAGCTCATGTATGGTCATGGCTCTCTCCTGCGCAAAGGCAAAGGCCACTTGTGGTTGGCGTGTTGTCAATAGATAGGAGCATTGTATTCCTCCTACCTGTAATGCCAGAGCATCATTGATACTCCAAGCATCATCAATGATCAGTAACATACAGCGCTGTCCGATAGTAGCCTGTAACGCCCGCCTCCAATCCTGCGGACTATTTGCGTTTTCTACTTCATTAGGCGTAATGCCTAAGAGTTTGCCCCAACGCACAAGCAAACCGAGTATATCGGGCTGTGGCCCTAAACCAGCCCATAAGATCCCATCCTGAAAGCGAGCTTGCGCCTGTGGATCGGTTGCCAAAGCCCCGGCCAGGGCCGTTTTCCCAATGCCGGGCAACCCATAGAGTGCCAACCTCCCTTTCTCCAAGAGCTGTTGCTTTGCCCGCTGTAACACATACTCACGCCCCAACAAACTACTGGCACTTCCCAGAGCTTCCGGTATGGTTGGGTCAAGGAGTGGAGAGGACAAAGGCAAAGATACCCGTGCAGGATGTTGAGCAGGAACAGTCTCTTCGGGTGCAGAACTCTCCTCTGCTTCGCTCTCCGGCAGTAAACGTAACTGACGGGCATCTTTGCCAAAAAGCCGACAAAGCTGTTCTCGATAGTAGGGGTAGGGCAGCGTTTGCCCTTGTTCCCAACGGGATACCGTGCGCACAGTCGTATTTACTGCCTCGGCTACTTTGGCCTGCGACCATCCTCGTAGCTCCCGTTCAACTTTTAATGGATGTTCCTTCATCTCAAACACCCCCCTGCTTTTCTTAATTTTGGTGATAAAGATCCGTACGCCGCATGGAGATTCGCTCCATATGCGGTGTATCGTTGGTAGTGCATTATAGCAGATCGTCAAGCAGAGATCACCTTATGGGGTCTAGCGGCAGATCCGCCAGAAAGGCGTAGACAGTGCCCTTTTTGCGATGCCCCAGGGATTCAAAGGTCGCACCACACTGCTCAGCAAGATATTTCGCTTGGTAGAGCGAACCCCGGCTCGCCGCGATACGCGCCAGTCCATACTGCGCGTGAGCCTCTAGCACGCGACATCCTTCTGGCATCAATTTCAGCATTTGCATAAAGGCCCGCTCAGCTTTTTGCAGCTCATACCGCTGAAGGTGGAGCTCTCCCCATGCCGCCAACCCCTTGCAAATCAACTGCGGATGCCCCAGCTGATACGCTAATAGCAACCCTTCCCGCAAATAGTTTTCGGCTCTCTCTACTTCTCCCTGCTTGGTCGCCAAGACACCGAGGTGGAGCTGTAAGTCACTGATATAGTTACGATGCCCTAATTTCCGTGCTAGGGCCAACCCTTCTTCATAGCACACCAGCGCTTCCATATCGCGGTCCTGTTCCATGACCACGTCACCCAGGTTGAGTAAGAGCAAACTGATACGCTCATAGTGTCCTATCTTCCGTGCAAGCGTAAGTCCCTCCCGATACAACTCTTCCGCATAGAGGTCGTTGCCTTGCCGACCAACGACTACCCCCAGATTGAGCAGTAACAGGCTTATGCGTTCACGAATCGGCAACAACCCCCATATTAGAAAGCAGCAGACAGATCTGTTCTCTGCTGCCTGTCTTCTGCGCCAGCGCCAGCCCCTCCTGGTAGAATGTGAGAGCCTGGGCATACGCTCCTTGCTCGGTTGCTACCACACCCAGGTTCATGAGCAGGAGACTTCTGAGAGCATCATACCCGAACAGCGATGCCAGCGTTAGTGCTTCCCGATAATCTTTCTGAGCTTGCGCATAGTCGCCTCGCTTTTTAGCGAGCACTCCCAGGTTTTTGAGCAGGATGATAATCTGTTCCGTCATGCCTTGCGCTCGCGCCAGTACCAATCCTTCCTGATAGAGGGCCTCCGTCCGAGTATAGTCTCCCTGTTCTTGCGCAATGACACCTAGTCGCGTGAGCAGCGTAACGGCTAATGCCTCATTGCGCGTCTCGTACGCCAGCATCAATCCTTCCTGCGCATACTCACGAGACTGGCCATAGTTTCCCTGCGCATGCGCCAATGTACTCAACTGCTCACGCAAGATGATCTCGTCCTGTCGATCCCCGGCATGACGAAGTGCTGTGGCAGTTTGCTGTAATAGTTGATCAGCTAGCCTGTACCATCCCCAGCGCAAGAGTAAAGGAGCGAAATGACGCACCCCACGGATTAGCTCTGCATAGCGCCTTCCCTCCCAAGCATAGTGCAGTGCCGCTAGAATGATAGCGCTCTCCTGTTCGAGAACTTCTGCATCAACCGCATGCGCCTCCACAAAATCTACGCCATACATAATCAAGCGCGCGGTCGCTGCTGGTTCAGCACCGAGCAAGCGAGCATAATCGATAATGAGGGGATGTATGAGGTAATATCCAGCACGAGCCTGTTCCAATAATCCGGCATCACACAACATCTGGATTATTTCCACTGATGCCTCGGTAACGGCAAGCACCGCATTGTGCGATAACAGCTTCGGTTTGGCAGGAAAGACCGACAGAGCACGTAATGCCTTCTGTGCAGATTCTGATAAGTAAAAGTAGCTTAGAGCTATTACCGACTCGATAGATACTTCTGCTCTTTCCGGCTGAGAAGACGACCACTCACATGATCCTTGAGGGACCTGCAAGTGCAGCCGTTGCTTGCTATTCTGGAGGTACGCCAACGCAGAGCGCAGACGACGCGGTTGGTGCGTGAGGGCCTGACCACCTAAATACTTACTCATCAGGGTAAGGGCAAGCGGTAGTCCACCAACGGCACGCACAAGATCCCAGACGGTTTCCCGCTCATATTCCATCAATTGTGGTGCAAAACGCGTGAGTACCTGTACCCCGGCTACGTCCTCCAATTCGGGAATAAGAAAGGCATTCTCTCCTGCAAAATGTGCCGCAATGTGCTCAAAACGTGTGGTCAGGATACAGGCGCATGCAGGCCCACCTATATCTAACATTTTTACCACATCTGCTTGCCATGCATCGTCAATCACTAACAACAACCGCCGCTCTTCTAACGTTTCGCGCAAGGCTTGCGGCCAAGTCTCCTGAAACTCAGGAAAGGCTACCTGCGGCAACGAAATTCCCAATACTGTTCCCCAGCGGCGCAGCTCGGCCAGCAGATGGGCATGTAATCCCAGCCCAGCCCACAAGATACCATCACAAAAGCGAGCACGTATCTTTGCGCTATGAGTCAGAGCAATGGCCAGGGCTGTTTTGCCCACACCAGGTAAACCATGCATAGCAATACGCTGCGTATCGAGGATACGTTCCTCTAGTTGTTGCAGCAATAGATCACGCCCCAGCAGCCCATCTTTGTCCGCAAAAGGAGGCGGCAGAAAGGGATCATAGACTGCTGCATTCCCCCCCGGCAGTGGACACGTGTCAGACGAGGAGACAGGCAATGCAGAGGCAGTGTGGGGAAGCAACAGAAAGGCAAAAACTTCATCCTGAGATGGCGCACTCACCTCAACAATCTCTTCTAGATTCTGGTCAGTTCTCCTCGGAAATATATCCACGTATATTACCCCATTCGCTATCAAAGACTATACTCAGTATATCACATAATTTGCTATCAGTCCCTCCCCATCCTGAAATGACTCATTTCCCCTCTCAATTATAAGGAAAAAGGGGTTCAATATCACCTGACGCAGCTATTCGCTACTAGCCATCCCCAGTGCTAGTAGAGCCTTCACACCATGTTACATCCCTGTCTTGATCCGTCCGCTTGTTCGCTACCCACAACATAGTAACCTGTCGGATTTCAATAACCATGTAATTTACCCCTTTTGCATCTTTTCAATCTTTTGCAGTGAAAAACTGCTTTTTACTCTGAAAAGAGTATGCCTTGTTGTGAGCATGAGCACAATGACAGCAATCTGACAAGCAGCAGACAACTAGAGCTTGTCTTAAGACAATATTATGGAGGTGAGGAGACTACATCTAAGTTGTCTACTGCTTGTCAGATTGCTGTCATTGTGCTCATGCTCACAACAAGGCATACTCTTTTTCAGAAGGAAAACTTTCTTAGATCCTTGTCATCATCAATCATCCTGCTAGTAGATTAGGAGTGGAAGTTATGGAACTGTGCCTGGCTTCTTCTTTAGCTATGCGTATAGTGAGAGAAAAGCAACCACGCTCTTTCTCTACACGCCTTGTGCTCATCGTAGAGGAACACCCTGACATTGTCGATATGCTCCAGTGGACATTGAAGTTAGAAGGCTATGAGTCGATAGTAGCTCAGGGCCAAGACTGGATAGATCAGATGATTATTAGCGGAAACAATTTCTTTGCTATTTTACTCGATCTCAGCAAAGAAGCATGGCTCAATAGAGCTATTATCATTCAACAATTAGAACAACGCTGGAGTTCCCTTCATCCCGGCAAACCTCCACTGGTCGTACTTACCACATTCGTAAATACTGATAAATATACCCATGGCTATCCCCTCGTCCATAAGCCGTTCCATATTAGCGATCTGCGTGCTAAAGTTAAGTTGGCTGCTGCTTATTTTTCGGAGGAGACTGTGGACTTATAGGTCTTACCCCTACGCCACGCCACCATGGCCAAAACGTTTGCTCGTGAGTTAATCGAGCTTCAGGAAGCTGTATCTTATGCTATACTGGAGACACGTGGTCGCAATGATGCCTAGTGCAAAAACAAAAGAGCTGATAGGGATTGGGGGTGGCATTTGGCTAAGCCACCCTGGCGGGGTTTAGGGTGTCCCCAAATGCTTCCGTTCCCCAAAACGTTTTGGGATTCTGCACTAGAGAAGCCCTTCACAATGCCGAGCGTCGTCATCATTGCCATGATCAATGTGGGGCATCTGCCACAACTAGCGACAGCTAAGAAATGGAGCACTATCTCCATAGTATCTCTAGCTCCGCACCAACCACGTCACAATTCACAAGTAACTGGATATTGCTTAGTAGTAAGGAGGCTTCTTTGTCCACCATCGATGCCCAGCAACTCTTCAATGAATGTAATGGCAGTGACGACGCTGGCTTTGCCGCCATTCACTCTGCCGTCCACTATTCACCTAACGGCACCCCCTATTTACCAGCACCAGGCGTAGTAGTACTCAATTTGCTCAATATCTGGATGATCCCACGCCACTAGCAGATGGTGCACAGCTTTGCAAAACTGCTGGCCAACTCTGCTACATGAGCTTTGGCACTAAGCGTACGATGAATGCTGAAGCAGAGCGCTATTTTGATAATCTTAAATCTTCAGCTCATGGTTCAGTACTAGAACACGCAAACTACACTCTGCTCTTCTACGGCGTCTCGCGTAGTCTAACGCACGAGTTAGTACGTCATCGTGCTGGATTCGCATACTCAATGCTGAGTCAACGCTACGTCTCAGGCCGCATGCTACGCTTCGTCGAGCGCCCCGAATATCTCACCGACGAGCAACTGCATACACAATTTCTTAGCCGCATCGAGCGAGCCGCCAGCGAGTATGCCACATTGACCAGCCACTTGCTAGAGCTACAAAAGGAGGGCACGAGTATCCTCAGTGCAGAAGCTCGCACCGACCTACGCAAGAAAGTGCAACAGACCGCCCGTTCAGTACTCCCTAACGAGACAGAAGCCCCCATCGTTGTCACCGGCAATACGCGTGCCTGGCGTCACTTCATCGAAATGCGCGCTAGCTCCCATGCAGAAGTCGAGATACGTACACTCGCAGTACGTGTATTTCTCTGCTTACAGCGCACCGACCCACTGCTCTTCAGTGACTATACACTGGAAAAGCTGGCCGATGGCACCTATGCAGTAATAACGGCATTCGAGAAAGTTTGATTTGTAGCAATGCAATCTATAATGTACAACGATATAAGCACAATCCTGCCGGAGCTGGTTCAGCCGTAGCTTGCATCTCGTGCTTCGCCGCCAACCGTGCCGCCGCCGCATCACGAACAGGAAGTAGGGCCTCAAAATAGATTGGCACCCCTTCCTGTTCCGCCTCAAATTCAAACTCCGACGCCAATAGACGCGCTCGATTGCATGCCCCCACCAACAAAATACGCCCCACATGTTGCCGTCGATACTGTGGCAACACAGTCCCTTCGCACAGAAAATGGTAGCCCTGCCCGTCCTGCCTGAACGTGACCAGCGTA
>VBJK01000280.1 GCA_005879655.1 Chloroflexota bacterium
AAGACATCGTTTGGCGAGTCCAGCAGTGTGGGTTTCCGGCCGATTTGGGCACGTCGGGCCGGGCGCTTCATCGACTACGACAGAATTTGTGAATTATTATAAGCTTTTTGGCGGGTTCACCGAGTCATTGCTGAGATTAGATAATCTCAATGGCAATATAGAATGCGGATCAACATAAAAAATTTTCACCTCCTTCAACTTCATTCCTTCATTTCATCGTTTTCAGCTTAATTGACGCCCTCCTGGCATCGCGCAGCTCTAAAACACCCGCTCTCTATCCATCTACTCTTTTGTTAAACTCACCTCAATCCACACTCAAGCTGGCCTTGGGTAAGCAAAGTGCTATCACTAACCTGCATCACTCCCCTGTGCCATCCACCGCATCCATTATCCCATCCACCCCGATGGCCCGGAAGCGATCCCAACCGAAACCCAACCAACCCGAACGGCGTCCTAACTCAATCGAAGACGCACAAAGGCAAGAAACATCAAGAACAGCCTCCCGATCTTCATCTCGGATTCGCAGAACCCCCTCTCGTTTAGAAGACGACGACGACGAACCCATTCCACGACCTTCGAAGCGCCCAAGGCAATCAAGGAACGACACTCCTACAGCTTCCGAGAATAGCCACACCCGTCATAAAACTCCGGCTCCCGATAATGGCCTATCCACCGACGAAATCGTCGCCCTTCGCGAAGCACTCCCACGAATCATTGACCTCGATGACACACTCGAGGGATTCGCAGCCGCACAACAAAGCACACTCGACGCAATAGGACAAGACATGCGGAACTCGCTCGAAGACATCAAAAGAGAACTCCGCTCTCATCCAAACACCGGACACTCACGACGGGCCGCCAATATCGATGACGATGAAGTAGACTCGTCATCAGAAAGTATTATACTCCCATACGGTAACCCCCCCTCTCTCTCCCACCTGTTAGGATTTTTTCCGTGGGTCGAAGAAGCACAAGTCAAAAAAATTGTCACAGGAAAGTTCAACATCAACAACCTACCCAAGCTCCTTCGTGACGCCGACGCACGACAGAAGAACTTAGAAGACACCGTTCACGGCATCATCACCGACATCCCTACTGGGAAACAAAAGTTCCTAATCGCTGACGGAAAAATGGGCACCGCATTTCCTAACCTCCAATCCTTCCTCTCAGCATTCAACACCTATGCAGCAATACGCTCCGCATACGCCCCCGAATATGGCAGTGCCCTAACTGCATGGATGGAGCAACTTAGCTACCATGCCGTATATGCATCCTGGTCCCAGGTATTGAAGTTCGCGATTGATTTCTTTCGCAAATATCAAACCAAACCCCCTCAAGATTGGCTACCATTCGACAACCACCTCACTAGTGTTCACTTTACTCACTCGGACAGCACGCCCACCCCTTATCAACCCCCTCCATCTACCACGATCACATCGTCGAAAGGCGGTTCCAAAAACTCACACGCCAAACCAGAGAAAGTCCCCATACAGTACCAAACTTGCATCAACTTCAATAAAGAAAAGGGATGCACCTTTCAGGCGCAATTCAAACGCCCTTGCGGTCGCCTTCATAACTGCTGGGCTTGCGGCAAGGAGGGTCACCCTTGCAGAAACTGCCCAACGAATCCCTGCCCTTTCCCTAGCGAAAAGAATTGACTACACTCGGGCGCACCCTCGCACCCGCAGCCTATCTGCATTAATCGCACAGCAAAATCTTCCAAACTAAACCCAAACGCCCGCAGCTTCACTCCGCGCGGACAATCGCAATCAAACCCCCTCCCACTTGCTCCCCTAGGAGCTACATCATCTACGTCATCCACTTCACACAATGTGAAGCCCACACACATTTCCAAAACTACACCCTCCGGCGTGAACGCTATCACGTCCAAATCTACTTCATCCGCTTCGCAAAGAACGGAATCCACACAAATTTCTAAAACCACACCCTTTGGGGTAAATCCTACTACTTCACCTACTCTAACACGAGTAGACGTCTGCACATCAACTCCAATAGGAGTACATACCAAGCCTACTTCACCTGCCCCCTTACGGGTAGACGTCCCTACTACTTCTTTTCTAACTAGCAAAGGCCCTCAAAACGGAATTGTCCGTCCAAATACTAATTTACTCTTCTCCGTCACTACTCCTACAAATCTAATCGTGCCAAACTCATTGCGACCCGGAGGCATCCAATATCACTTACGAAATTACCCTGATCCAAACTTTCCAAACATTCTCATTAGTATTGCCAAACATGGCGCACGCATCGGCTTTCTGGGAGAAGCCAAGCAAACCCAACGGCCAAATCATGCTTCTATTCACCAACATAGTCAAGTAATCGACGACTATATCACAAAAGAGATCGCAGCTGGTAGAATCAAGGAAATCTCCTCTCTCCCTTCTAACTTCTTCTGTTCTCCACTTGGTCTAGTGCCCAAGAAACACGACGGCCATCAAACTGGCTGGAGACTTATCTTCGACTTATCTTGTCCGCAAGGCCAATCAGTCAACGATGGCATCCCTAAAGAATTCGGGGCACTACAATACGAATCTTTCCAGCACGCCCTACAACTAGTCGCAAGAGCAGGTCGAAATTGCACCCTTCTAAAGAAAGACCTTAAATCCGCTTTTCGTCATATTCCAATCAGTCCTTCGGACTGGCACCTCTTCATATTTCAATGGCGTGGCAAATATTACATCGATATGTTCCTGGCCTTTGGGCTACGCACATCTCCGCGAATCTACAATATGTTTGGAGAAGCCATTCATTGGGTAATGGAAAATGAGTTTGGGTGGACAATCACGCACTATGTCGACGACTTCCTTGCGGCATTCCCCCCCAATACGAATGCTCACGAACAATCCTTACTTTTCAACAAAGTCTGCACAGATATCGGTTTCACAACAGAACCAAAGAAAGACGAAATGGGCACGTCAGTCAACCATCTGGGATTCATAATCGATTCTTCATCAATGACAGCCACGCTCCCTGAGAACAAACGGAATCGCGCAACTAACCTACTCACGTCTATGCTTCAGAGAAAGTCCGTATCAGTCGTAATGTTAGAAAGCCTTCTCGGCTTCCTCAGTCACTGCTGCGAGGTGGTCCCTGTGGGCAGACCATTCCTTCGAAATATATTCAACATGTTAAACCAAGCGAAAAATGCCAACCGCGAAACAAACCCATATCGCTACATCAAGGTCACGAAACACGCACGAAGGGACATCCTCTGGTGGCTTGTATTCTTGCGATACTGGTCACGCGTAACTATAATCCAAGAGACTCGCAAAGTTTTTCACGTCTGGACTGATGCATCAGGGAAGAAGGGCATTGGCGGTCACTACAACACACATCTTTTCGCATCACACGTCCCTAGACGGCATCGTCACAAACACATCAACTGGAAAGAAATGTTCGCAGTTCTACATGCACTTTTTCTATGGCACAAACACTGGGAGAATGGAAAACTAATCGTACACTGTGACAACAGAGCCGTCGTCGACGCAATCAATAAAAAATCCATACGCGGACCCACAGTCAACCCACTACAAACTCTCCTACTCCTTACAGCATTACTCAATATCGACATTGTTGCTATCTGGATACCCACGACAGAGAATGCCGTTGCGGACGCTTTATCCCGTCATGATTTTAAGAGACTTGCTAATCTTGGGTATAAGGACTATGTCGTTCACGGTACTACAGCCAAAGTACGCGCCTCGACCTTGCGCCAAAAGCTTTTTTCCTACTTCGAAATAGCCTCGCCCCTTCAACACGGAAAGGTTACTCCAAAGCAGTCTACAATTACGAATACTTCTCAAAATCAAAAGGCCACATCGCATTCCCCAGCTCTCTCAAAACCATCACCGACTGGATCGCTAACCTCCTCCCCAACGTCAAAGTCAACACAGCGCGGTATTACGTCAATGCTCTCCGCAACTACCACCTCGAACATGGCCTGCCCCTCGAACCATTCAATGACCCAATCATCGACCGCGTGCTACGTGGCGGAAAGCGATTATACGATCAATCCACGCGGGAGCGACTCCCTCTTACCAAAGACATTCTCATCCGAGTCGCCAATCATCTCAAGAAGAACCTCAATGGCTTCGATGACCTCAATATCTACGCGGCCCTCTGTGTCGGCTTTGCGGGATTCCTTCGCGCTGGCGAGTTTACGTGGGAAAAATGGAATGCTCTTCAATCTCCTCGACTCCGTCTTTCACGCAAACACATAACCTTCAACAAAGAGACCGTGACATTACGCCTCCCATCCTCCAAAACAGACCCATTCGCTTCAGGTATGGAGATATACCTCACAAAATCGCCTATCGTCGAGATTTGCCCCGTCCGTGCCCTTAAACAACTCTTTACCCGCTTCCCCGCACCACTCGACGCCCCTTTATTCAGTCGCACCCTCGGACCCTTCTCTAGATCTTACTTTGTCGAACAAATTAAATCACTACTTCTTCAAGTCGGAATTGACCCCTCCAAATACTCCGGTCACTCCTTACGCAAAGGCGCTGCAGCATCTGCTAAAGCAGCAGGAATCCCGCGAGATGAAATCAAGCTTTTAGGAAGATGGAAGAGCGACGCAGTCGACATTTACATCAACGAACTAGCAAAACCAGACTACAAAGCAAAAATGTTACGAATCCAATCTCAGCTATTCCACGTACAACCACCCCTGGCATCATCGTTACCCCGATCGCCTTCAACGCCCGCTCTAACTCCTCACTTGGCCTGAAGAGAGCACAGGGATGCCTTACCGCGGCCCAGCTGTAGGCTGTGGACCCCCAGTTTAATGTACTTATATAAATACTCTCCTCTTCATCTTCCACGATCTCCTTTGTGAAGCAATATAGATTGCTTGCTGAGATTAGATAATCTCAA
>VBJK01000281.1 GCA_005879655.1 Chloroflexota bacterium
CTGTATTCATTGTTGTTACTGGCGGTGACATTGATATTGTTTCTGCTACACACAATGGGCTATTTCTACCTGATCTCGGCAGTGATTCTAGGTGGTATACTCATTTATATGTCGGTACGTCTCCTGTATGGCGAGACAAAAAAGTGGGCTAAGACCATCTTCTGGTACTCTAACTGTTATCTCGCAGTCATCTTCGCGGTAATGGTAATTGATCGACTCGTCCACTTCTAGGGTAGGAATATTATATGAGCATACACTGGAATTGGCGTCTGGTATCGCGGCTCTCTGTCATTACCATGGCAATCTTAGTCGTGATCATTGTCACCCTGCTGCAACGCGATGCGGGTGCGCTGACGGGACCGTTCGGTACAAAAACGAACACGGCAGGACTGCAAGGTGCAGATCTTGGTGGGACACCTGCGCCCGATTTTCGCCTGACCGATCAACTTGGCAAACAGGTCGCACTTTCACAGTTTAAGGGGAAGCCAGTTGTTTTGACATTTCTCTACACCAACTGTCCCGACGCATGTCCATTGACGGCGCAAAAGCTCCACTCAACCATGCAGATGTTGGGCACGGACGCGCAGCATGTCGGCATACTCGCAGTAAGCACTGATCCAGAGCGCGATACCGTAGATGCTGCACTGCAATTCTCCAAAGTACACGAAATGCAAGATACTTGGCATTACCTGATTGGTACACGAGAAGTCCTTACCCCCATCTGGTCGTCTTATAATATCTTTGCCCAGAGCAGCCAGCAAGCGGTAAGCCATAGTCTAGGAATCTATATTATCGACAGACAGGGCAAAGAACGTGTTTTCCTCGGCAACGATTTTACACCAACGCAATTGACAACAGATCTCAAAACCTTGCTCAAAGAGTAGGCGAGGATGAGTCAACTTGTTTCAAAAGCCCCAAATTCGTCTCTCCTTTGCTTGACTCACAATACATTATGAGCTATCCTGTTAGGACAGTATTGCCTCTGAAAAAATCTATTTGAATCATGTTACCGAGAGACGATGCATTTGATATGTTATTCGGCATATTTTCAACAAAAGTTGTGAGACATGGAAGAACAACAAACATGGCGTGACTTACTGGGAAAAATCATCAGCAATGCGCAAGAGAAGCAACGTATTGCCAAGACATTGGGGGTCAATCCTGTAACGTTGCTTCGTTGGGCTACCAATAAATCGAATCCGCGTCAAGACAATCTACGCCAACTGGTTGATACCCTACCCGGTTACCGCCAGCAATTGATAGAACTCGTAGCGAAAGAATATCCCCAGATCTTTGGTGATATCAATAAAAGCGAGGATATACCCTTAGAAATTCCCTCAACCTTTTATGCTCATGTTTTGAATGCACATACAACAACTCCAGCGATGCTGCGTGCATCATCGGTCTGTACGCTCATCCTGCAACAAATATTGGCACATCTCGATCCACGTCATTTAGGAATGCTCGTAGCCATTGCACAATGTGTTACGCCCAAAAGTGATTGTAGTGTGCACAGTTTGCGTCAAACGGTATATCGAGGAACATATCCATGGAATACGCTCAATGAGCAGGTTGTGTTCTACGGTGCTGAATCGCAAATTGGGCAGGCCATCAGTTCGGGACATGCCGTAGTGACGCAAAGCAAGGAAGAGAAAAGACGGCTCTACCCCATCCATTTTGTAGACGAAGAGGAAAGTTCGGCGGCCTTCCCCATCTTAATAGCCGGTCGCGCGGCGGGCTGCTTATACATTGCCAGTACGAGGCGGGACTATTTTTCGCATGCCCGCTTAGCGCTTATCCAATGCTACACCGATCTCATGGTCCTCGCCTTTGAGGAGCGAGACTTTTATAGCCTGGACAAGATAGAACTGAGAGTCATGCCAGAGCCTTACAAGCAGCAGCCCCATATTATAGGACTGCAACAAAACATCATCCAAAAGATGCTGCGCTCAGCTCAGGAGGGCAAGGCTATTACCAGGCCAGAGGCGGAACTGCTGGTCTGGCAAGAGACGGAGGAAAGGCTGCTGCACGAGCGTTAGGCTTTTTTCACCGGGGAGAGTTATAGCACGAATCGTAGTTGCGCAATTTATTGCGCGAGGGCCACAAACAAAGAAGAGCTGGCACAATAAATTGTGCGGCTACGTAATTTATGGGGAGCACAGCGCAATAAATTGCGCAACTACGGTTTTCTTCCTCCTTTACATGCACTGCTTACCTACTAACAGTTGACGCGCCCCAATTATCTCCTGATGCTGGCACTATATCCTTTTGCCAACTACTAATAACATAAAATTAATAGTAGCGAACGTTCGTTAGGGAATAATCTATTTTATCTTTTAAGTCTCCAATTTAATGATAGAAATGGTTGCATTTAGGAAAGCAGTTGTGTATAATGCGTACTATACCATGCTGACCAGAAGTACTTACGTAGAAAGAGGCATTGACAAACTTGTACCAACAACCCTATGATCAGCTCATGAAAGACATGTTCAAAGAGGACACAGCAAGTCTGCTGGCATTTTTATTGCCGGGGGCAACCTTTCTCGACCTATTAGACATCGAAGTATTGCGTCCCCCAATGCGTATGGATCGTGTTTGTCGCATGCAATACAAGGGCCGAACCTGTCTACTGAATTTAGAGTTCCAGGCTGACCAGGATGACGACATGGCTCATCGTCTGCTCGTCTATCATGCTAACCTATGGCGTGAGCATAAGTTGCCGATCATCTCTCTGGTTTTCTACTTATTCCGTTGCTCCACCGTCACATCGCCACTACTGGAAGAAGTTGGGGAGGGAGAAGCGGTACTGATATTTCATTTTGGGGTGTGTAAATTGTGGGAATGTGACGCCCACAAGTTCATAAAAGAGCACCCGATTCACCTTTACCCATGGCTCCCAGCAATGGACAACGCTGATGCAGACCTCCTGTTGTGGGCCATAGATAACATGGTAGAATATTATCGAGGAAAAGAGGTCACATTAACGCGACATATTCTCTGGTTCGGTTTTGTCTTCCGACGAGGAACGCGATTGCCATTACACGAGAGACAGAAAGTAGAGGAACGATTGAAAATGCTTGAACAATTATTGGAACAAGACGAATGGGTGCTCAAGCAAAAAGCGTTGAGTGAGCAGAAAGGAGAGCAGATTGGGTTTGCCAAGGGAGAGCAGAAAACCCTTCGGGAAATGCTCATCGAGATTGTCCAGCTACGCTATCCATCTCTTGTAACGTTAGCAGAACAGAAAGTACCTTCCATACGAGGAGTTGATGTGCTTCGTCTTGCCGTCAAGAAAATGCTTGCAACTCCAGACGAGGCTACTGTTCGCTTGCTCCTCAACACATTGAGTGACTAGGCGAGCGTGACAAGCGGACAGAGCAACTATCGGGAAGAAGGGAGAGAGAACGGGATTGATCTATATGCTCATCAATCCCGTTCTCTCTCCCTTCTTCTCCCCTGTGAACATGAGCCGAAGACTGGACATTGATACGCAGGGAGGTTGAGAGAGTCAAAGTACTAAGACAGAACGTTCGTTATGAGAAACAATGTGAATTTGCTTTTTCAGTTTACAATTGGCAAAGAGAAATGGTTGCATTTAGGAAAACCGTCGTGTATAATACGTACTAGACCACACTGGCCAGAAGTACTTATGTAGAAAGAGGCATTAAAGAGCACCTTCTCTGGTTTAGTCTTATCTTTCGACGAGCGGATTTATTATCATTGCAGGAGAAACTACTAGTGGATGAACTAATGGAAACGATAATCGATGAGTGGATTAAGGGTCTGATCCCAATTTTATTGCCGGGAGCAACCGTTCTCGAGAAACTCGACCCTGTAATCGATACAGAAGTGTTGCGCGCGGCTAGAAACGTAAAACATGTTTATCTTGTGCAAGAGCAACAAAAAAATGTGTTTGAACAATTGCTAGAACAGGACGAATGGGTGCTCAAGCAGAAAGCGTTGAGTGAGCAGGAAGGGTTTGCCAAGGCTCTTCGGAAATCGCTCATCACGGTTGTCCAGACGCTCTATCCATCTTTAGTAGAATTAGCAGAACAGAATGCGATCTCTATACAAGAAATTGATGCACTTCGCCTTGTCATCAGGCAAATTCTTGGTGCTCCAGACGAAGCCACTGCTCGCTTTCTACTGAACTCTTTGAGCTAAACGCTATGGGCAACTGGTCAAGCGGAGGATAAGTGGACAGGGCAACCGTTAGGAGTAAGAAAGAAAAGAGAGAGGATGGGATTGATCAAAGTGCTGATCAATCCCGTCCTCTCTCTTCTTTCTTATAGCCATGAGAGCAAACAGCCAACTCTCTCTACTGGAACTCTTCCTAAGTGGCAACGTGGGAGATAGCATCCACAACCTCAATCATTCTTTCTCAATGAGCCATCACTTCTTATACTCTAATAATATCATTTTACTCTAATAATACAGCCTACAAAGAAATAGCATCTAATCTCGCACTTACCCAAGCCTGCGTCGTTGCCTCATACCCTTGTACTGGCATAAATTGAACTAATTGACACATGTGCTGTAAGTAGAGTAAAGTAGAGACACTACCAATGGGAAGGAAAAATCTGTGCATGCAGCAATCACTGCCGTCTGCCGCGTCAGAGCAGTTAGAGGTCAGTGTCAAAGTATTTATCAGTTACGCCCACGCGGATCAAGAGCTACATAAGCAACTCAATGATCATTTAAGCCCACTGACATACTCAGGGGATATTATCATCTGGCATGATCAAGAGATACCAGCAGGGGCGAATTGGGAAGACCAGATTAACACTCATCTTGATGAGGCGGACCTGATCTTGCTG
>VBJK01000282.1 GCA_005879655.1 Chloroflexota bacterium
TTAGGTGGTAGGCCAGTAGTGTTTCCTGAGGTGTCAGGTTATTAAATAAGAGGGGGCTGAACGCCGACAAAACGCAAGTCCCAACCGAATCGGGTAATCGACCCCATGACCATAGCCTAGGTCTAGTCTCAATCAAAATCTCAAAATTGGTTGGTCGATTTTCCATAGAGCCTAGTGGAATTCAGAGCCTCTAATAAAAAGTCCCCAAATTCAAGTCTAATTTAATCCTTCATTATATGAGAGATAGAGATTGAGTCCCTCTTTAATTCAAGACATACCCGAATTCAATTGAATAAATATTGATAGAGATATAAGGACTTGAAATTTTGTACCCGGAATCTATTCCGAAATCGCAATTACGAAATAGACCAACTCAGAATTATCCCGAAATCCTTCCGGACGATGACAATATTTGTTCCGAACAGGTGTTTTTCAATACCTAATATTTACAGATTGCATATATTCCAGAAATTCCAATATTTTATCAATCGTTGCCTCAAAAATCGATTCTTTATGAGCATAAATCATGTGAAAAACTTTCTGAGACTGATTGATCTCAGGATCGCGATCGGACGTTTGTATCTGCTAGCCTCAGAATATCATAAGGGAAACTGCAAGGAATATATAAGTTGCGGTCAAATGAAATACATTAAAATCAGTTATTCTCTCAACTCAGAAACCTCCTTATCGGACTTAAATCCTAATCATACCCTTCCTTGTATATCTCAATACATAGCCATCCAATTCATCCAAATCGTCCTCCAAATCCCATCCAAATCATCCTCCAAGTCGTCCCGAATATCGACAAAGAGAAGGTCGGACTCGCCACCTGGTATCTATTCTCGATATCGACTTGGAAGATTTCTGTGCCTTTTACGGATGCCACCGTTGTCGTCAATTTCTTGGAGAGGTATATCATTGGGATTCCGTACTCCACCGCTATTTAGCTCCATACCTTTGGTGTTCGCAATACATCCAGTATCTCCAGGAGGGTTGTTCTCATCAGAGAGAAGTTCTACCATGTCACGTTTTGTTCCGCGTGGTCTCTGTGAAACCGCTATAGGAGCATCTGCACTTAGCGGGACACGAACCACTGACGGACGCGGTAGGACCGGTATATCGGGCACTTTCTCCGTCAAGGCACCATCGATGGTTAGGTACATCTGTACAATATGCATCTCCGATAACAAACTGAGTTGCGGCGAGACACCTGCTTTTACCAACACATTGACCACATCCTCAGGCACGACAATCTTCTTGAGATTCGACACCACATGTTCCAATACTTTGTCCGTGAATACTATGTCGAGGTCGGTGTCAGGGTACGGTAGGCTTTTCCATATCGCCTCTCTTAACTTGATTAATCTCCATCGGATCAGTCCAACGTGTCGCAATGAGATCTTTTCGGGTCTTACTTTGGCAGGCGGGATGTCCGTTTTTGTCGCTGTGGGCTTGCTTGCTGGATTCGGATTCAACATACTATGGCCGACAGATATACCGGCAGTAGTATGCTTCTTCGGGTCATGTTCGTCGGAATGGAAAGAGCACCAATCGCAGCACCAGTGGCGATGAGAACGCTTGAATATATCGAGATCTTGAAAGATCATACCGAAAACCATATGTCGACAGCCTTGCGTGAAAATGAACCAGAGAACGGGAGGATCCAATTTCTTTACCATGGGTACTGGGTTCTGCCGATTACCCCGAGTCTCTCTCTTGGCCTGTCGGAATGCCTCGCGCAAGCTCGTCGCGTCGCGGTAAAGGGAAAGAACGTGCGTTTTGACCTGGAACTCGGTGTCGACCCTCACTGGAAGCCCAAATCTCCTGATATCTCTCTCCTTCGACACCGGAACCACGCAAAGGCCTTCCAATTTTTGCTCAAGGTCATAGACAGCAGGATCGACCAGTGTCTCGGGATCACCCTTCCATACATCTTGCCATTCGGCCATTGTTTCCACCCAGTTCTTTTTGCCAATTGAATCGAGAAGTGATTTTTGAACATAGATTAACGCAATGCCTTCAACGTCTTTGCCTCTGGCGGCCCGTCCAATGCGTTGATAGAGAGTAGATGCCATTAATTTCTCATCCACTTGCCACTGAATGACGACCTTGATATCCGGAATATCAATTCCCAGGCCGAATGCATCGGTGCATACTACGATTCGGGTGTCTCCCTTTATCAAATCAGCTAGTGTCTTCGATTTGGCTTTTGCGTCGAGCGTACTATAATAGCTAGCGACTATGGTATCGGCCGGGATTTTATTGACAGTCGGAGGTAACCGAGCAATGAGTTCGTTTGCGATATCAATACCCGGGTCAATCTTGTCATAGAAAATTAGAGTTTTCGGGATGGTTGTGTGGTCGCTCCCCGGGTGGAGTTTGGGAATTCGATCGAGTAAGTGATTGATCCCTGGATGATCAATTTTTGAGACGATGAGGTTGATGTTATCCCGTCGGATGGGCAAATTGAACCGGACTGTGGAGTGACTCAGTCGACAGACTTCATGAACATAAACGGCAACATTAGGTGTTAATGTTGCTGATAAGCAGATGAATGGCACTCGACTTAAAAGGGACCGAAGCTTTCCAATATCGCCGTACTCTCGCCGAAAGTCCTCCCAATCCCATACGAGATGGCATTCGTCGATAGCGACCGCAACTAGGTTCTTGATGAATGGACAATGCGATCTTACAACGTCGAGAAGGAAATGGCCGCGATGTTGCAATAGAATCTCTGGAGTCGCATAAACCACCTGAAACTCGCCGGCCTCAACCCGTTTCCAAAGGTAGGTATGCTGTTTAAAGTTGTCCTTTGTAAGGGCAACTGCTGAGATTTTGACATTAAGCAGATCCAGCACCTACCGCTGTCAGAAACGTACCAAAAAGGTTGAATGACTTGATTCTCCATGAGGCCAACCAATGGTGAAACCACCAACACTATCGCACCGGGGCGAAGAAGAGCCAACGCCTGGAAGCACAGACTTTTCCCCGCTCCCGTACCTGCTCGTACCAAAACATCGCGGCCCTGTATAACACAGTCCATGACCTGACCCTGCCAAGTTCGAGGTCGAGTTTCCCACTTCTCCATTATTTTTTCCGCAAGTGCCTTCATTTCGTCCGACCAAGGTTTATCGAGTTCGGCGTCCACAAATCGCGGGGGTTTAATATTGCGACCGCGATCCATAAATCGTCTCGTCTGAGCTTCGCCACCCTCCCTTCTCGTCATATTTGTTTCCGCGGTTGTTTGACCGGATAGTTTTTGGGATGGTGGTGTGTAATGGCGTGTGTTCCGAGCAACCACAGACCTCATCCGAAACGTCCCGGGAGAAATAACGCGTTCCGACGCGTCCAAAATCAACAATGCCGACGCCACTAAATTGTTCCGAACTGAACCAAAAACCAGACATAACGCGTCCCGGGTAATCTCCTCATCTCCCATGATCAATATCGATCCTTCGACTTCCTCTCTTCGACGTTCCAGCCGTGTGTCGAACGGTGTTTATCATTATTATGCAGCTCACTTGGATGACGCCGACGCAGATGAGATTGCAAGGACAAAAGTGGACATATTGCGGAAGCGCGCGTTCGAATTGGGGTTCAATTCCCTATTCGAAGTATTCGCGCTAGAGGCGAAGATGTCTGACGAATTTTACACTTTCGTCGAGTCTGGCGGCCTCGGAGAGTTGTACCGGGAGTACCGGCGACTCAGAAAACCTCGATCGGAAAACATTGTGGAGGTCCATCGAAATATATGTGCTCCCGCAATCGACATTTTCAAACGAGAGTGGAAGGCGTTAACGACGGACACTTCATCCTTCAAAATACCTCTCAACAACTTCTCTCCAGAATATGTGGCCGATTTCAACTTCGAACCATATTCAAGCAAATGCAAAAGCTTTCCCCTTGCCTGATATATCTCCTGCAAGAACTGGCTAAGGGACCCCCTTCGTCGATGACAGAAGAAGATACGGAAGATTTGAGACGGCGAGCAGAGCAGCGTCATATAACCATGGCTCTCGCGATCCTCGCAAACCACGTAAGCCAACGGTTCAATGTGATACAAGGGCGGGTGGGTTATTTTCTCTTCGCGAGCAAGACGAGCAAATCAGTGATCTCGGCATTGAATAAGCTTGGAATATGTCCAAGCTACGACGGAATTATCGTGTCGATCAAAGCGACTGCAGAGGCCGCTCGTGACTACCTCAGTCGAGTCTGTCTTCGCGGTCAGGCGATTTGGATTTCCTTCGACAATCTAACCTATGCCGCAAACGTTAAATTGCAAACACTATTCAACCGAGGTGACTTTGTAATCGTCACTGCAGGATATTTAGTTATCCCACCCGAATCCCGTGCTCGGCCAATGTTTACCCCTTCCGACTACGATTATCGGAAACTAAAGACCCTCTCTCTAGGGGATTTCTTACCGTCTAGGGAAACTAAAGATACCATGACAGCGGCATGTAAGTCGATCCTTTGGGGTGTCTTCAAAAGCTTCACCCATTCAAATAAAGTCGACGTTCCTAATCTCATTTACCCGATGCCGATCGTCTTCCCGTTGAACCATCTCGAACGTTCCGAAATTTTGTCGTTACCGACATACCCCTTCAACGAAGGTATCATTAACGAAGTAATCGACATTCATGAATGCATCGGCAATGACATCGGAATGTCTGACAAGCAAAGAATGGAGAACATGATTGATCATGTTCAAAGGGGACTTTGCGACTGTTCGTCAAAACAGGTGCACAGCATAAATGCTAAGACTTTGCTAACGTGTCAGGCGTGCCAGAAAACGGCAATCGAAATGTAGTCCGGAAAAGCGTTTGAGCTATATTGAGTCCACTGCGGGACTGTTCCATCTACAAATCCAAGTCCTCGCAATGTTATTCTTCACGCATCTGGGCTTGACTTCAGACAAT
>VBJK01000283.1 GCA_005879655.1 Chloroflexota bacterium
AGATGTGACGTTCTGGCAATGTCAGCGTGCAGATAGAGAGCATCTCGTACCGATTGGTCGGCCTATCGCCAATACTCAGATCTATCTATTGGATAGGAACCTGCAACCTGTGCCGGTAGGGGTCGCTGGCGAGTTGTATATTGGTGGGGTTGGTCTGGCACGAGGCTATAGCAGACAACCCATACTAACAGCTGAGCGCTTCATACCCAATCCATTCAGCCAGCAGCCAGGAACCCGGCTCTACCGCACAGGCGATCTGGCCTGCTATCGGGCTGAAGGCGCTATCGAATTCCTCAGACGCGTCGATCAGCAAGTGAAACTACGGGGGGTACGCATCGAACTCGCCGAGATCGAGGCGACCTTGCGAGCATATCCCGGTGTACAAGAGGCCGTCGTTATTCTAAAAGAGAGGAGTGAGACGAGAAAAGCCCTGCTAGCTTATGTAGTTGCTCAAACTGAGGAGTCTCCTACTGCCGAGCAAGTGCAAAGGTATTTGTATGAGCAACTGCCCGGCTATATGGTACCAACGAATATAGTTTTTTTACACAAGATGCCACTCACACCTAATGGCAAAGTTGATCGCAAAGCCATGTTGCTCATCGATCTCGCTCAACTGCCTCAAAACGAGACGCTAGTAGCTCCATCGACACCACAGCAAGAATTGCTGACTACCATTTGGGAAGATGTGCTGGCTCTGCCCCAGGTGGGTGTTCACGACAATTTCTTTGCACTGGGAGGCCATTCGCTGTTGGTGAGGCAAGTGATTGCGCGTATTCGTCAGACCTTTGGGGTGGATCTGCCGTTGCGTAGCCTCTTTGATGCACCAACCGTTGCTAGCTTGGCTGAGTGTTTGGAAGGGGCAGCAGGGCAAGCACAGGCAGTGGGGCAAGCACAGAGAACAGGGCAACCGCAAGAGATTGCCCCTACAATGGACGAATTGCCTCATGAGGCACGTGCAATTGTGCGAATGGAGCGACCAAGCACTCTACCCCTCTCCTTTGCACAAGAGCGTTTATGGTTTCTTGATCAATGGGAACCCGATAGTGCCTGGTACAATGTGTCGATGGTCTTGCGTCTCTCTGGCTCACTACATATACAGGCATTGGAACGTGCTCTGGCAACGATGGTGCAACGGCACGAAGTCTTGCGCACGACCTTTGACTTACAAGGGGGACGGCCTGTACAGGTCATTGCTTCGGTCTCATCTATCCAGATACCACTGGTTGACCTGCGTGGTGAGGGTATGGACGCTAATGCTGAGCATGACCAACGGATGGTCCACTTGGTACGTGCTGAGACACAGGGTCCCTTTGATCTGGCGCATGGTCCATTGTTGCGCATCTGCTTATTGCGTCTGGATGAGCAAGAGCATGTGTTACTGCTCACATTACACCATATCGTTACTGATGGTTGGTCAATGGGCGTGTTTGTGCGCGAAATATCCACGCTTTACCGGGCTGAAGTCGAGGGAGAACCCACGTCACTGCCAGCGTTACCAATCCAATATGCTGATTTTACCCTCTGGCAACGACAGTGGTTACAGGGTCAAGTATCAGCTCTGCAACTGGCCTACTGGCGCAAGCAATTAGCAGATCTGTCGCCGCTCGCCTTGCCCACGGATCATCCACGACCAATAGCAAAGACTTATCGAGGTGCTACCCAGTCTCGCTTACTACCACTAGCGTTAATAGAAGCATTGTCGCATCTTGCTCGTAAGCGAGACGTGACACTCTTCATGCTGCTGTTGGCCGCCTTCCAGGTCTTACTATTGCGCTACACGGGACAGACTGATCTCAGTGTAGGCACACCGATCGCTAATCGGACACGGGCAGAGCTAGAAGGTCTGATCGGCTTCTTTGTAAATACACTGGTATTACGGACGGACCTCTCAGGGAATCCAACCTTCGAGCAAGTCTTGTACAAAGTGCGCGAGGTCTGTTTAAGGGCCTATGCTCACCAGGATCTTCCCTTTGAGCGGGTAGTAGAGGAACTTCAACCTGAACGTGATATGCACCATACACCGCTATTCCAGGTGATGTTTGTCCTACAGTATGAACCGAGAGAGCAAGGAGATTTCTCAGGGATAAGCGTTATGCCATTGCCGGTAGAAAGTACTACCAGCAAGTTTGATCTGACGCTCTTGCAGACCCCGACTGAGCAGGGACTACACTGTACTTTCGAGTATAGTACCGATCTCTTCGAGGACGCAACCATTGCACGCTGGCTCACACACTGGCAGACCCTGCTGGAAGGCATTGTACAAGACCCGCAGGCTCACGTGTCAGATCTACCATTGCTGACAGCAGATGAACGAGAAGTCCTGCTCATAGAGTGGAATACAACAAAGAGAGACTCTCCACAGCATTTATGCGTGCATCAGCTCTTTGAGCAACAGGTCGAGCGGGTACCAGACTCCATAGCACTAGTGTACGAAGACTGCATACTTACCTATGCAGAACTCAATCGTCGAGCAAACCAACTGGCCCATCATCTGCAACGCTTAGGAGTAGGTCCAGAGATAGCCGTAGGTATCTACTTGGAGCGCAGCATCGAGATGGTTGTAGCCCTGTTAGCGGTGCTCAAAGCTGGTGGAGCCTACGTACCACTTGACCCAAACAATCCACAAGAAAGCAACCACAAAGTGCTGCCCCTACCATAGATTCATCAACCTGCAAAGGTCATACGTACCATTGCATGGGCAAGCCCTTGTGGTTGCCCTGGACGCGCACATTAAATGTTGCTGAAGTGAGTGATCCTACCACCTGCCATAACCCTACGAATAGTAGTACAGCTCAGAATTTAGCATACATCATGTACACCTCTGGTTCGACCGGGACCCCGAAAGGCGTAGGTGTGGTACATCAAAACATTGTACGACTAATCGCCAGCACTAACTACGTTACGTGGGAACCGAGCGAGATACTCTTACAGCTAGCACCACTCAGCTTCGATGCATCAACCTTCGAGATATGGGGTGCATTGCTCAGCGGATTGTCTCTCATCATTTTCCCTACCGAGCCGGTGGCCCTCTCAGAGATCGGCAGGGTAATAGAACGATATCACGTGACCATCTTATGGTTGACGGCAGGCTTATTTCACCAAATGGTGGAGCACCAACGGTCTCAACTGGCAAGTGTGCGACAATTGTTCGCGGGTGGAGAGGTCTTATCCGTGCCGCACGTGCAGCACATGTTAGAAACACTGACAGATGGCAGACTGATCGATGGCTACGGGCCAACTGAGAATACAACCTTCACTTGTTGCCACGTGATGGATCGAGAATGCTCGCTGCAAGGCTCTGTCCCCATTGGACGGCCTATTAGCAACACACAGGTCTATGTCTTAGATGCCTGGTATCAGCCAGTTCCTCTGGGAGCGATAGGAGAATTGTATGTAGGCGGCGATGGTCTGGCGAGAGGATACTTCAATCGTCCAGATTTGACGGCAGAGCGTTTCGTGCCTCACCCCTTCGTAGCTGCGCAATTTATTACACCTGGGGCCAGGCTTTACCGGACGGGAGATCAGGTACGTTATCGTCCAGATGGCACGCTCGAATACCTGGGCCGTATCGATCAGCAGGTGAAGCTACGCGGGTTCCGCATCGAATTAGGCGAGATCGAGGCGACGTTGCGAGCCTATCCCGACGTGCAAGCAGCGGTGGTTGTACTGCATAATGACGATGAGCATGGGAAAGTCCTGATAGCCTACGTGGTGACACACAAGGAGAAGCCTCTTACCACTGAAGCATTGCAGGAGCATCTGCACAAATATTTACCTGATTACATGGTGCCGACCAGCTTTGTCTTCTTAGATACATTGCCACTCACACCCAATGGCAAAGTTGATCGTAAAGCACTGCCAGCGCTCGATCAAAGTCTGCTGCTTGGGAACACAGAGATGGTTGTGCCGCAAACGGCTATACAAGCACAACTAGCCACGATCTGGGCTGACTTGTTACACTTGCCCCAGGTAGGTATCCAGCACAACTTCTTCACACTTGGAGGACATTCACTGTTAGCAACCCAGTTAATGGTCCAGCTTCAGGGCGCATTTAACGTGAAGGTACCCCTGCGGAGCCTGTTTGAGGCTCCAACTATTGCACAACTAGCTGTAGTTATCGAGCAGTTGCAAGCAGAGAGCAAGGGCCAGGAGCATCAGCTGAAGTTATCAATCCTGCTACAAAAGAGGGATGGCAGTGCTTTGCCTCTCTCCTTTGCTCAGGAACGTTTGTGGTTCCTGCATCAATGGGCTGAGGATAGTGCTTGGTACAACGTACCAATGGCCTGCCGTCTGTCTGGCTCATTGCAGGTGGCGGCGCTAGAACGTAGTCTGCGGGCAGTGGTGCAACGGCATGAGGTGCTACGCACGACGTTCTCACTTGAGGAAGGCTTGCCGATGCAGGTGATTGCACCTGACTTTACTCTGAGGATACCTGTAATTGATCTGCGTCAGTGTCCTGCACAGGATCAACAGGTAGAGCAATTGGCTCGTACTGAAGTGCTACGTCCCTTTGACCTCTCAGCTGGCCCACTATTGCGCGTCTGCTTGCTGCAACTGCGAGAGCAAGAGCACATACTCTTGTTCACACTGCACCATATCCTTACCGATGGCTGGTCAATGGGCGTGCTCTTGCGCGAACTCTCAGCCCTCTATCAGGCTCAGCTGAAAGGGAGACCTGCGCCACTTCCAGCCTTGCCGATACAATATGCGGACTATGCCATCTGGCAACGTCAATGGTTGCAAGGTGAGGTTCTACAAGATCAACTGGTTTACTGGCAACAGCAACTCTCAGGTGCGCCTGCATTACTAGAGCTACCCACTGATCGCCCCCGGCCAGCAGTCCAGACCGACGCAGGCGCACTGCAAACGCGGATCTTGCCTCCTGCTCTGCTACACGAATTAAAGCGTGTCAGCCAGCGAGAAGGTGTCACGTTATTTATGACGCTATTAGCCGCTTTTCAGGGTTTGTTAATGCGTTACAGTGGTCAGCAGGATATTGTGGTAGGCACGCCCATCGCCAATCGAGGGCAGGCAGGACTGGAAAATCTGATCGGCTTCTTTGCCAATACACTCGTGTTGCGTACAGATTTATCGGGAAATCCAGGCTTTAGGCAGTTGCTTGCCCGTGTACGGGAAGTGGCACTGCAAGCCTACATGCATCAGGATCTGCCCTTTGAAAAACTGGTCGAGTCCTTGCAGGTTGAACGCTCGTTAAGCCATTCACCACTCTTCCAGGTGTTCTTCTCCTTGCGGAACGCAGCTGAAACTGATATCCAGCTAACAGGTCTCACCTGGAGCGAAGTGGATAGGGGGCATTTCACCAGTCAGTTTGATCTCAGCTTGATGCTGGTTGAGGGTGAAAATGGACTACTGGCTGAGCTGGAGTACAATACTGATCTCTTCGATGCTGCAACGATTACGCGTCTATTGAGCCACTGGCAGGTGCTTTTAGAGGCGATTGTACACGATCCTGAGCAGGCTATTGAAATACTTCCCCTGCTTACCCCAGAGGAACGTACGCAATTGCTAGTGCAAAGCAGCGCGGACCAGTGTGACTATCCACGAGAACTGTATATACATCAGCTATTTGAGCAGCAGGCAGCATTGGCACCAGAGGCCATCGCAGTGATATATCAACAAGCCGCCCTCACCTATCGAGAACTCAATGCGCGAGCCAACCAACTGGCCAACTATCTACGGGCAAAAGGCATCGGACCAGAGAAACTGGTAGGAGTTTGCATCCCACATTCACTGGAACTAGTCATAGCACTATTAGCCGTTCTCAAAGCCGGAGGAGCCTATCTTCCACTCGATCCCAATTACCCGACGGAGCGACTGAACTGGATACTTACAGATACCCGACCCTCTCTAGTCCTCACTCAGCAACGCTTCCTGACACGTCTCCCCCGTGAGCAGTGGACCGTCTGCCTTGATCAAACGTGGCGGACACTGACAACAGAAAGTCGCACCAATCCTGCAAGCATAACACAGGGGGAGCATACCGCCTATGTGATCTATACCTCTGGCTCAACCGGGACCCCCAAAGGCGTGATGATCAGCCAGCACAACGTTATGAACTTCTTGCAAGGCATGGATGGACGCTTCGATAGCTCCTTGGGCATATGGTTGGCAATCACCAGTATCTCATTCGATATCTCTGTCTTAGAGCTATTCTGGACACTTACGAGAGGTTTTCAGGTTGTTCTCTACACACCATCGCATAAAGCCTCACCATCATTAGAGCGAGCAGAACCCCATGTAGAGAAAGAGCTAGCCTTTAGCCTGTTTTATTTCGCCAGTGATGCAGCAGGGGGGACAACGGATCGCTATCGGTTATTACTAGAAGGCGCAAAGTTTGCCGATCAGCATGGATTCGAGGCTTTATGGACGCCGGAACGGCACTTTTATGATTTTGGTGGACTCTATCCCAATCCTGTTGTCACCAGTGCCGCCGTGGCTGCGGTAACGCAGCGTCTGCACATACGGGCTGGTAGCGTAGTCTTGCCATTGCACAATCCTATCCGTATAACAGAAGAATGGGCAGTGGTTGATAATCTGTCGCATGGGCGTGTAGGTATAGCTTTTGCCTCTGGCTGGCACGCGCACGATTTTGTCTTTGCCCCTGACAAGTATGTTCAACGCAAAGAGATTATGCAGCAGGATATTGAGACGGTGCATAAGCTGTGGCGTGGGGAAACGATTACGGTACAAGGAGGAACAGGTGATCCGATTACAGTGCGGACCCTTCCACGACCTGTGCAGGCAGAGCTACCTGTATGGATCACTAGTGGGGGCAGTACTGAAACATTTCGTATGGCAGGGGAGATAGGTGCGAGTGTACTCACGCACTTGCTTGGTCAAGATCTGGAACAGCTGGCCGACAAAATTGCCGTATATCGTGAGGAGTGGCACCAGCACGGGCATGATGCACAGGGTGAAGCTGGTCATGTCACTTTGATGCTGCATACCTTTATCGGCACTGATCTAGAGACGGTACGCGAAACGGTTCGCCAACCCTTCCACTCTTACTTGAGAAGCTCGATTGATCTCCTACGACCACTTGCTCGTAGCATGGGACTGGATAGCGATATCAATACCTTGCACGAGGATGACATGCAAGCGTTACTCGATTTTGCCTTTGAACGTTACTTTGCTAGCAGTGGGCTGATGGGAACCATTGATTCCTGTTTGCCCATGATAGAGAACTTGAGGATGATAGGCGTTGATGAGCTAGCCTGCCTGATCGATTTTGGCGTTGCTGTTGAAGATGTACTGGCCAGTTTGCGTGATCTAGATGAGTTAAAAGAACGGGCGAATGCAGGAGATGCTTCTGTGGACTTACGTCATCTAGAAGAGTTAAAAGGAAGGGCGCATGCAATCGATGCACCTAGCGAGAGAGAAGCCTCCCTGTCTACGCAGTTGCTTGAGTATGGTATCACACATCTGCAATGTGCACCTTCTTTCATGAATATGCTCTTGACGGACCCTGAAGCTATAGCTTCAAAGCATGGCGGCAGCCAGACTGCATAATATGTATGGGCCAACCGAAACAACCATCTGGTCTACCACAGCTGCTATCGAACCTGGCGCAGCGGAGGTCTCACTTGGGAGTCCTATTGTTAATACACAGATCTACCTGCTTGATGCTCATCTTCAGCCAGTCCCGATAGGGGTAGCTGGCGAGATCTACATTGGAGGCGAGGGATTGGCACGTGGTTATCTCAAGCGGCCAGAGCAGACGGCGGAAAGGTTTCTGCCCAATCTGTGGGGTGAGCATGGAGGCGGACGGCTCTATCGGACGGGCGATATTGCTCGTTACGATAGTGCTGGTCGTTTGAGGATTCTGGGGCGTAGAGATCAGCAGGTGAAGTTGCGTGGCTATCGCATTGAATTAGCAGAGATCGAAGCGAGCTTACGGACATATCCGGCTATTCGTGAGGCAGTAGTAGTTCTGCGTGAGGAGGGCAAGATTGGGAAACATCTCGTTGCTTATGTAGTCGTGCAGGGCCAGGAGGAGCCAACGCATGATCAACTTTATACTCATCTGCGCCGACAGTTACCAGAATACATGCTACCAAACAATATAGTCTTCCTGGACACTCTACCCTTGACCCCCAATGGCAAGATCGACCGCAAGGCATTACCAGCTCCCAACTGGCAGCAGTTGCGCGATAGTACAGAGATAGTTGTACCACAAACACCCCTGCAAGCACAACTGGCAATGATCTGGTCAGAACTCCTGCATCTACCACAGGTAAGTATTCAGAGTAATTTCTTTGCTCTGGGGGGTCATTCGCTATTAGTAGCTCAGCTGATGGTACAGCTTGAGGCAGCATTTGGGGTAAAGGTGCCACTGCGTAGTCTGTTCGAGGCAGCAACGATTGTACAGCTGGCAGATGTGATTGAGCGCATACAGATGGAGATACTAGAGCAGGCTGATCGTGAGGATGTGGAGCGGATGCTTATAGAGTTGGAAGGATTTTCTGATTAGCCTATGGTTCACGCTTTACTTCATACAGGGCACCGTCTTTGGGCATTGGTCCCTTTTTATGCAGCCGTACGGCAGATCGATAGAGCCTGCGATCGCTCTTGAGGCGTAACAAGCAACTGTATCCCAAATCGTGGCAGGCACGCAAAAAGGCTGGTGTACAGTACCCTGGGTCTGCCAATACGATCACAGGACGTTTGCCCACAAGCGCTTTGAGTGCTTGCAGTTGGGCAACGGCCACCTGTATTGGTGTTTGTTCGGTTTTGATGCGTTAACAAAGAAACACAAGTTTGTGATATTATGATCGAGTGAAACTTGCAGACAGAAAGGACAAAAGAGTAAGAATTTCGATAAGCTGATGTTCAGCTGTTTG
>VBJK01000284.1 GCA_005879655.1 Chloroflexota bacterium
ATAAAGCATTGGTGAAGATCTGGGAGGGTGTTTTGGGGTCGATTTTTAGCAGCAAATTTCAATTGAGGCCGAAAACAGACCTTTCCGCAAATCCTCATCCCACACCCCTTTGTCATCGTCAAAGGTCAATTTGCTCAAATGCCACCCAAGAAAGAGACACTCACTCAAAAGCGCAAACTTGCTAAAGACGCTGCAAAACCTGACACCACTTCCAAGCGTCCCAAGAACAACCCAGGATCCTCAACCCCCTCAAAACCCGCCCAAAACGCGTCTCAGTCTTCTCGCGTCAGGGCTCTCATCAACTTCAATGGTCCCCTTCCAGAGATCCCATACGAGGACCTCGTGAATCCTGAAGCTTGGAAATTTTTCACCCAGGTTTATGTAATTCTCAAAGCCTTGACGCATCTGATGGTAGGATATCAAAGAATTCGCGAAAATCGCGAAAGTTTTTTGGGTTGCCACGTCTGCGGTTGTGCGTGGAGTCTCTCCGTCGTGTCGTAGCAAACTTCTTCTAGAGATTTCGAATGACACTAAAAATAATTGGCACAAGTCAGAAGAATATGTCCGTGTTTGGAACGAGACTTATGAGGATGTGGTCGACTACTATGCTGAAAAGGTCAAATTCTACGCTGAAAAGTACATCGCCACTGCAGCAGGACAAGCGTTTAAAGAGGCCACCACAGCTGCTAGAAGGAGTAATCGCAAGTTACCCGGGTTGGATTCGGAGGCGTTGCGTTCCTTCAACGGTGCAGAGGGAATCCAATGGGGTCACGAAGAGGTGTACGACATCTTCGAAATCCTCGCTGAAGTAGCTGAGACCGTGGACTTTGATCTTGCGATATCGTCTCCGATACCTGAAAATACTCATTCTTAAAGATTACCGGTAGCCTACCTTGAACGAAGATGGCGTAGTGTTTGCCATAGCCTTGCAGATTTCCATCCCCATTAATCCCATCAACCGTACATGCCTTTCACGAGCGAGTCCCTTTGTCATGAGATCCGCAAGCATGTCGTCTGTGGGGCAATACTCGACATTAATCGTGCCCTTTTCGATGTGGTCCCTGATGAGATGGAGTTGAACATCCACATGCTTTGTCTTTGCGTGATGCAAGGGGTTCTTGGCCAGGGAAATGGCGCCTTGATTGTCGCAGAGAAGGATGGTAGGTTCGTACTTTGACATACCGAGATCTTTGAGAAGGTATTGCAACCAGATCATTTCCTTTGCGGCATGAGCCATTGCCGCATACTCCGCCTCAACCGTAGATTGCGCAACCGTTGTCTGCTTTTTTGCTTGCCAAGAAATAGGGGAACCAGCGAGGGTGAAAACATACCCTGAAATTGATTTCCTGTCGCCATCTGCGGCATAATCCGCGTCGCAATAGCCCAGGACAGGAGTTGTGATGTTACTGCCATAAACAAGGCCAGTGGCCTGAGAGCCTTGAAGGTATCGGAAAACTCGTTTCGCCGCTTGGAAATGTGCATTCGTCGGGTTCGAGTTGAATTGCGAGAGCTGCTGAATTGCGTAGGCGAGATCAGGGCGACTACAAAGCATCGCATACATGAGGGAACCGACCATTGCCTGATATTGCTTGATGTTTGATTCCGTTTCGCCAATGACTAGGCGTGTCCCAGTCGCAATGGGTGTGGAGACTGGTTTCGAGGCTTCCATGCCGAATCGTTCGAGGATTTGACGAATGTATCCATTCTGATCAATGGAGATGCTGCCGTTGAGACTCCTCATAATCCGCATGCCAAGGAAGTATTCCAACTTGCCGAGATCTTTCATCTCAAATTCTCCTGCCAATTGCCCCTTGACATTGGCGATGTCTCGTCCGTTCTTCCCCACGATGAGAAGGTCATCCACCCAGATGGTGATGTACAGGAATTTCTTGATGTAAAGACAGGGGTCGGCATTGGATCTAACAAAACCGAGTTTGATGAGGAAGGCGTGTATTTTCTGATTCCAAACGCGGGCAGCTTGCTTTAGACCGTAAAGGGATCGTAATAATCGACAGACCATGTTCCTCTTCATTCCCATTCTGACAAAGCCCTCTGGCTGCATCATGTAAATTTCCTCGTTGAGCTTGCCGAGTAAATATGCCGTAATAACATCCATTCCATGGATCTCCCACTGTTCAAGTGCAGCAAGAGCAAAGATGGTGCGATAGGTCGTCAACTTGGCGACTGGCGCATATGTTTCGAAGTAATCGACCCCATATGCTTGGGAGAACCCCCTGGCGACAAGGCGAGCTTTGAATCGAACGATGTTCCCATTAGCGTCGTGCTTAGCCTTGAAAACCCATTTGCAGGTGACGAGATTCTTGTCTGAAGGCAATTCAACAAGTTCCCATGCTCCATTTCTCATCAAGGAGTTGTATTCTTCCCTGATTGCGGCAATCCATTCCTTGCCATATATAGGATGGTTGACCGCTTCCTCGTAGCTTTGAGGTTCGATATTGCTGGCGGATTCGCTCCACATGGTTGTGTCCGCCTTGAAAGCGACATGAGATTGATGCGTCGTTGCTTCATGTTGAGCAGAGATGTAATTAGACGGATCGAAAGGCGGAGGTTTTGATTTGCGGATACGTTGAGTTGGCGGATCTGGATTTGGATCTCTGGGTTGTTGAGATGATTGGGGTTGAGTAGGTTGAGGAGACGAATGGGCAGAAACAAATGTTTCTAACTCGACGGTTGGATCGCGCGCAATGACTGAGCTACCGTCGTCCTTGCCGTCGTCCCCGTCGTCGTCCCCGTCATCGCTTTCCTCCTCACTCTCATTCCCGCTCTCGTCCTCTGACTCACTCACTGGCTCCGTTCTAGAGAGGGGCAATACCTCGATCATGTCGTAGATAACCTTCTCCCTCGCTTTTTCGGCTCCTCCCACTGGAGGTCCATCTCCTTGTCCATTTCCTCTCACTGCTCTTGAAGCTTCTCCGACAAACTTGACATCTCGAGATATTCTGATCTTGTTTGTCCCAGGAATCCAAATTCGATATTGGTTGCTTCCACCATACCCCACCATAACTCCCTCGAAATTGCGAGGATCCAACTTTTTGGTCTTCTTCTTGGGCATATGAACGAATGCCCTTGTGCCGATGGCAATGAGGTGAGATACGTCGGGTTTCCGACCGTACAAAGCCTCGTAGGGAGTCCTGTTGTTGAGAGCGCTTGTCGGGCTGCGATTTTTGAGATGGGCGACTGCACATGCGAGTTCTGCCCAGAGTTCTTTGGGAAGACCGGTTTCTGCGAGGATTGCGCGTATCCTTTCGCATATTGTCCTGTTTGCACGTTCGGCAACTCCATTCTGTTCTGGAGTGTAGGGAGCGGTTTCCTCGTGGTCGATCCCATGTTCTTTGCATAATTCTGCCATTTGCTTCCGATATTCGCCGCCTCCATCCGTTCGAATTGATTTGACACGTCGTCCATCTTGTTCGAAGATATTGCGGAATTTGAGGAAGCATTCCCGCACTTCCTTTGCCAATTTTGACTTTAAAACAAAGAGATATGTCATCCGAGTTGCGTCGTCGATGAACGTGAGAAAATATCTCGATTCTCCGAGGGCGATGGGGTTGATCCAGCCGCAAATGTCGCTGTGGATTCGATCGCCAGGTTGCTTTCGTCTTGTCATGGGCGCATCGCTGAGGTTGCGAGTTTGGGAACCGGAAATGCAGGCTTCGCAGTTGTCTCCGTCCTCGGGAAAAGTCTGTGGGTCGATTACCATTCCCTCGACAAGTTTCTCTGCTTTCTGGAGGTTCCACTGCCCCAGATGAGCGAAGCGACGATGCCATACCTGATATGGCAGAGGCTTGGGTGGTTGAGACTCCTTTGATTTGCGCCCGACCGTTTTGAGCGCATGGAGTTCGTCGTCGACCGTTTTGAGTCTCCAGAGCTTGCCATGGGAGACTGTTTTCGCCACAATATAATTGTCGGCGAGAATATTTGTTCCTTTCACAGGATGCATGTTGATTTCGAAACCTTTTCCCAGCAGGACATTGCTAGAAAGCAAATTAGAGTCCATCCCCGGCACATGCAATACCTTATGCAAGGTTATGGGAGTGAAGCCGCCTTGGCCTTCAACTGTGAGATGAACATTTCCTGTGCCGATGCCGAAGAGTTTACCTTTTGCTGTATTAACTTCAACCGGTTTATCGAGAGTCTTGTAGTCGATCAAGACATGCTTGTACGGCGTGAAGTGCTCCGAGGCACCCGAATCGAGAATCCAATGTTTTGGATTGCTGTACTCGTCGTTTTTGCCGCTTTGCGCTTTTCTTGCTGTCCTTGTGGTCGCACAGAAAGCTACTCTGGCTTCGCCCGTGGTTGTTGGCTTCGATTTGTCCTTTAGATGAGGGTACTTTGTCCAACATGTCGACTCAACATGGCCCTTCCTTTGACAATGTGTGCAAAGGAGATTAGATTTTGAATTCCCACTGGAATTCCCGGCTTTGTGGCGGCCTTTGTTGCTTTTTGCCTGCAACGCCGTCATCAACAACCCACCCTTGAGTTCGCCTTTGCGCTTCCGCCATTCTTCCAATAACCGGTTCTGAGCGACTTCGAGTGTCACGTTGGATTGGGATTCGATTGCTGTAACCGTCATTTGATACGTCGTTGGCATCGAAATGAGGAAGAAGGTGCGGTAGACGATGTCTGTGAGGGCAACACTGTGCTCCTCAACTCGTCGTTTGCTGGCCGTAAAATCGCGAATATGGGCTTCCATGTCGCCGTCATCGGTCATGCGCAAGGTAACAATATGCTTCAATGTTTGAGCAAGGGTAACATCAGTTGTAGGGCGGAATCGATCGCGTAGAATAGTCCAAATCCTCGCCGGATCGTCCTCGTCCTCAACATACGTCATCAGTCGGCCCGATATGGTTGGCAACAATGTCGCACATGCCCTTGCAGCCTTTGATTCCCAAGCATCGATAAGTTTCTTGTGCGCTTCAATCTCGTCCTTCGTAGGCTGCGCCTCGGTGGGCGTCAGGATCGGCTTTGGCGAGATTCCGTTGACAGGCTCGACTACATCGAGGACTTTCTGGTGACGGAGGAGCGCGCGAATTTGTGTTGACCATGAACGATAATTCTTCTCGTTGAGGCGTTCGATTTGGGAGGAGACAGGCTTATCGCTGTCTTCAATAGACATAGTATATAAACTTGATGACGGAAGGTACTTGTCGTAGGTGATATCGGAAGTTGACTTGTAGGCTTTCGATACGGAGGTTGGGTAACGTGGTAACTGTTAGGATACGACAACGTTCAAAAGGCGCTAAGCCGGGCTCATAACCTAATGAATTATTGACGACAAAATAACTTAATTAATGAGAAGATATAGAGGCTGCTTAAATAGACAATTCTAAACTACGTTGCCACGCTGTCAACTCTCTTGCCACGTCACTTGCCAGCTCACTCGCCGGCTCACTCGCCAGCTGTCACTTGCCACGTCTCTTGCCACGTCGCTTGCCACGTCTCTTGCCGGCTCACTTGCCAGCTCACTGGCTACGTGTCACAGTGCGCATGC
>VBJK01000285.1 GCA_005879655.1 Chloroflexota bacterium
CACCATGAAAATTGCGCTGCGCGCGCTCGTCCCTCTACGATCATGCGGACACGTTGTCGTTTATCCTCTAACACGCTCCGCATTGCCCAAGCAATGTCTTGCGCATTAAGAGGATCGATCAGCAACCCAGCATCGCCTGCCACTTCCGGCAAGGATGAGACATGCGACGTGATCACCGGGCAACCCGCCGTCATCGCTTCTAGCACAGTAAGGCCAAAGCCTTCGTATAGAGAAGGAAAAACCAGACTGGTGGCCATCTGATACAGCGCGACTAGTTCCTCATCAGACACGTAACCGGGAAAGCGTACTAATCCTTCCAGCTCCGCCATATAGCCAAGAATATCTGTGCAGTTCCATCCCTTGCGACCAACAATAATGAGCGGCGGGCAAGCCGAGCCAAGTTGCTGTTTGAGGAGCTTATATGCATCGAGCAATGTCACCAGATTTTTACGCGGTTCCACTGTTGATACATTGAGAAAATAACGTTCAGGCAATTGATAGCGCTCGCGGACTTCTCGCTTGAATGCATCACTACAGGCAAGAGCAAATTCTGGGCGTGCTGCCTCTGGAATAACATCCATGCGCGAGAGATAATCTTTCCCTAAGAAATATTTGACTTCTGTCTTGGCGTGCTCGGACACCGCAATAACACGAGAGCAGGTATTGAATCCCCTCGCTAATAACATGCGAAAATAGAGCCTGCCGTGCCATGTTAGAGCGTTGGCATAGCGCCAGGGGCCAGCATCATGAAATGTCATAATCGAATATGCACCTGAGCCTTGTAGATATGGTGGTGGAAATGTTGGATAGTGCATGACATTTAGATCTAGACGAGACAATATTCTTGGGAACCATACTTGCTTAAGCCATAGTTCATTTTGGGTTGGGCAGATCACAGCTTCAAAAGCATCTTGCAATGGTACCAATATAGGATGTATTTCACGTGCAAAGAAGAAGACATAGCGTATAGCTGGCATACTCTCTTGAAGTTGCAGGAGATGTTGGGCAACTTCGGTAGCATAGCGGAAAATGCCTGTCTGTCTGCGCCATATAGCGGTCAAATCAAAACCGACGCGTATATATTTTGTTGTCATAAGCCCGATGCCCCTTCATGCTAAACAACATCATTCTCTTCTCACCTTTTATCATAGCGTATGCTCAATGACCAGTTTTTGGCAATGGAGTTGAGGAAATGCAAGAAGAGGATTTGAATGTTAACCTTGCCTTAACCATTCCTCCAGGGAAATGCTGCTAGTACACAAGTACCCTAAAAGAGGGAGCCATTCAGTCGTATACGTGTAGTATAGATTAGTGCGGTTAACGTATGCGTAGATATAACGTTGTTGTGGAATATTTATGAGGTTGCATGATGAGTGGTATTGTTGTTAGTAGTGTTAATAACGCGAGCTTCACAGGCTTAAAGGCTCAAGTGCAAAGCTATGGCAGGTTCTTACTGCGGTGGGGCTGGTTTGTAGCCTTTTCGATGATGCTTACCACTATTTGTTCTTTCTTTATTCCCGATATCACGACGTTTACCAGTTACCAAGCATCATACCAGGTACAGATTACCTCTGCGGGGGCTGGTGGCTCTCTCAATGCCATTCAGGCAACCTCTTTTTTTGCTGGACTTTTGCAGAGTTCAGGAGTGTTGAATTTAGCCCTCTCTAAGCTCCACACATATCAACAGTTTAAAGATCTACAGCTGAGCGATCTCCAGGGAGGATTGGTAACGGCAAGCGTAGTAAAGGGATCGAACTTTGTCTTGCTCTCGGCTTATAGCGACTCTCCTCACGATGCAAGTATCATGGTGATAACTGTGTATCAAACGATGATGGATAAGATACAAACAGACCGCAACAGTATCATTGATGGCATCAACTCTAGCCTAAGTAAGGAACTGAAAGCAGTGGAGGGAGATGCCGCCAACACGTCTGCGACTCTACAACAACTACAGGCAACCAAGCAGACTGATACACACCAGTACCGTGATCTCTCGAATTTATATGCCGTACAGCGAGATCGTATTAGAACGATTATCGCTTCGCAAGTCTCGCTGCAACAGCAAGGATATAACGGCTTGCTGAGAGTTATCAACAATAGCCCTGTTGTGACTACCGTCCCTGGTGGGGGAGCCACGCATAGTGACCGTCTGACATTATCACCATTGGTCGGTTTGATTATGGGATTGGGGGGTGCGCTAGCCGCAAGTCGCTTCTCTCGCCGTTTACCGTTGCGTGGGAAAAAACGTGAACTGATATTGCCTCATATCGTCGCTGCCGTTCCAGCTTTACAGCAGCTCAAAGAAGACCGTCTGTTCGAGTTAACACAAAGTGCAACCTCTCGTTGCGTGCCCTTGCTACGTCGTTTACGGTATCAGGCAAGTGAATATGAGCAACGCATGCAATTGATCACTGTCACCAGCCCCAGGCAACAAGAAGGAAAGAGCACCATTGCCACCAGTATGGCCATTGCCGCCGCCCAAAGTGGGTACCATACGCTTCTTGTGGATGCGAACCCACGCCGTCCCGTCATCGATCAATACTTTCAACTCCCCAAGACACCAGGAACTTTAGATACTATCCAAGCGCTCGCTATGGGATCTATTAGCAGTTCTCCCATACTAGAAACGAGCATCCCAAAACTGTGGGTGTTACCTATCGGTGCTCAGGTGCAACAGGGGGAAAGCAGTCTCCTGTATGAGCCGTTACGTATTGATGGCTTGCGGCCACTCAGCGAACTGTTATGTACACAGGCAGAGATTATTATCTTTGACGGACCATCATTGCTTCATGATACAAATCTCGCTAATCTTGCAGCTCTCTCAGACGCCGTCATTCTAGTGGTAGATGCACAGAAAAGTCAAAGTGACTCAGTGTTGGAAGCAGAAGCTCAGCTCACTGAGATGGGTGTTTTCTTTACGGTACTGCTGAACCGTACTGCTGCCGAGTTAGTAGAGTAGAGTGACAAGTTAGTCGTCATGTGAAGGAAATATCATGAAAACTAAAATGTATCCTGTCATACCGTTGCCACCGGCTGCAATGACGGCCACGCTCATCTGTTATACAGTGCTCAATGTGGGGCTGGCTTATATCATGCCATCCTTCCCAGCGCTGGGATTGATTGGCGCATTTGTGGTAAACATTGTTGTACTACTCTTCTTCCGCCCAGATCTGGCATTGGTCGTGTATATTCTAGTCGCTAGCCCCAGTGTAGGTTTATCTCTTGGTTCAGGTATCCTCTCCCGTCTCTACATTGGCAACTTGCTGTTTGCGCTGGTGATGTTGATCTGGATATTAAAGATGGTGCTACCAAAACGCCAATCTGGCCGTTTACTGGTTGATCGTGTTTTGTTGTGGCCACTTATCGCTCTTAACATCATAGGGCTAATTTCTATTATCTATGCGCGTTTGTGTCCAGACCCAAATGTTCCTTATCAATATCCTCACTCGGATGTCTCGATTACTTTAGTAAACTTGTCGGAAATGGTATTACTCATCGGGCTACCCATGTTTTTGGCTCTCATACCTGGAGTAGTATGTACTACACGTAATGCCTACGCTGTAATAGTTGCGTATATATTTATTGGATTATTATATGCACTATGCACTATTTTTGCAGATCCGCTGAATTTGTACTCTAAACAAGTGCTTCTCGGTGTCAGACGCCCGGAAGTATTTGGAGTGGTGTCCAGTGCACTTGGCACGCTGATTCTCCTTTTTGGGAGTGTAGCCTTTGCACAGGCACTTTATGTTACCCGTCTGAGGGATCGTCTGCTCTGGAGCATAATGTCTCTGGCGTTTGCTCTTGCTGTTATTATGACATTCGGTCGTGAGTCCTGGCTTGGCATGTTTCTTGCGGTACTACTTATGATTGCTTTCCGTATCAGGAACTGGTCTGTCCTGCTAGTGTTGCTGGCTCCGCTAGTCTTACTACTTATCCCAGGGGTTTCAGATTTCTTCGATCCGACAAAGACATATGGCTCGGACCGCTTTAAAATATGGCAGGATGCGCTCACTATCTGGTTACATAGTCCTTACTTTGGTGTTGGTGCGGGCAACTTTCAGTTTTTTGATCGTGTGTATGGTACTGACCAGGTTGGTGTTGCTCATAACCAATATTTGCAAATGCTGGCGGAGATGGGGATACAGGGACTGCTGTGCTTGATCTGGATTATGGTGGCAATAGGCTACAAGACTTGGCAATGCTTTAATAGCGCCAGAAGCCGACTCGGTAAGTCAGTTGCTCTTGCCTATATTGGCTTTTACATTGCAATTGTCTTCGGCGGCTTGTTTACAGGAAGTTTGATCCCTTCGGCGGCGGCTGGCGGCGGCACGGGACCATTTGTGGAAGCTTCGTATCGCTGGATGTTGCTAGGACTTGTGCTAAGCATTCCCAATTGGGACCAAGAGGCTCTAGAAAAAGAGCAGGGGCAAGCTCTGGATACACAAAAGAAGGCAAAAGAAACTGCTATTGCTCCTGTAATGACAACTAAGCTCAAGCGGAGCCAACCTGTACGCTGACTGCACGTTTTTCATACCGCCCTCCATGTTTCTATGAAAAACTGTGTCATATATCGGGTGTAAACGGAAAAACCCACGTTTTGCCAAACTATGTGGTAAACTCGTGATAGGAAATTTGCGTTCTTTTCTACAGGGGGGCTGATCTGATTGCGCAACATCAATTTGCATCAACTCGCCACATTTCAGGTGGTCGCGAAACATTGTAGTTATGTCCGGGCGGCTGAGGAGTTGCATTTCAGCCAACCTGCTGTTTCAGCTCAGATTCGTCAGTTGGAAGAGTCAATGGGTGTGAAATTATTTGACAAAATTGGTCGCAAAACTCATCTGACACAGGCGGGCGAAGAACTCTATTTATATAGTCAGAAGATTTGACACAACGGTGGGAACCTATGTCATTCCTCGGTTACTGGGAAAATTTCATGAGATGTACCCTGAAGTAGAGATCACCCTGGAGGTGGTGAGTCGTGTACATTTAGTGGATGCATTGATCAATAATCGTATTGATATGGTGATTATGGGCAGGGTCCCTACTGAAGTGCCAGTGTTTTCCGCACCTCTTGCTCCAAACGAGCTAGTGCTGGTAGCTCCTCCAACGCACCGTCTTGCCGGTTGTGTCCGAGTCTCTTTTGCGGAACTAGCACGTGAACATTTTCTATTACGTGAATTAGGATCAGGTACGCGTGCTGCACTAGAAGCTTCCTTCCAGGAGGCTGGTCTGCCCTTGCAAGTGAGTATGCAGGTAGGCAATAATAGCGCTATTAAGCAAGGTGTAGCGGCTAGTCTCGGTATTGCTCTGATTTCACGAGTAGCGATTAATATGGAATTAGAGACGCATCGCCTAGTTATTCTCGACGTTGAAGGCTTTCCTATTATGCGGCAGTGGCGTCTGGTCCATTTGAAGGAGAAGAATCTTTCAGCTACGGCACGTGCATTTAAAACATTTATACTACCATATAGTGAATTGTCACCTTATAAGTAGTGCGATGTGAAAAGAAAGGTTGCTGTTCTATGGATCGCGGAAATATTCTCCCGCCGAAGGCACAGATGGTGATGGCACGTGACTTTGTTGTACGCCGTTGCGAATTGACGGTACCTGGACACAGTATGAAGATGATGGCGAAGGCTGCGGCTTCTCATGCCGATCAGGTGATGTTTGATCTGGAGGACGCCTGTGCGGTCTCACAGAAGGTTGAGGCGCGTAAGACAGTTATTGAGGCATTCAATACACTCGATTTCGGGGGAAAGATTCGTGCGTTTCGCCCAAACAATATTCGGACGCGTTTTTTCTACCGAGATCTGATCGATGTGATCGAGGCTACCGGAGCTAACATTGATGTAGTTGTCATCCCGAAATGTTACGGTCCTGAAGATATCTTGTTTGTGGATCGTCTGTTGACGCAGATAGAAGAGAACATGGGCTTCGAGATTGGTCGTATCAAGCTCGAAGTATTGATTGAAGCGGCTGATGCAGTGCTGCATGCCGAGCAGATCGCCAAATGTTCCCCACGCATGGGTGGTTTAATCTTCGGCTTGGTGGATCTTGCTGGCGATATCGGGGCACAGGAACTGGGTGCAGAGCAGTTCTTCTACTATAACTACGCCAAAGCAAAGTGTGTGATTGCAGCTCGTGCCGCTGGTATTACAGTTGTGGATGGTGTGACTCTGGCGATACGCGATAATGATGCCTGCCAACGCGATGCGCAGATGGCGGCGCGCATGGGCTTTGACGGCAAGTGGGCCATCCATCCAGCCCAGATTGAGACGATCAATGCGGCCTTTACGCCTACTCTTGCAGAGATTGCCACAGCAAAACGCATTATCGATGAATATGAAAAGGCTGATGTACAGGGAGGTGTAGGTGCTATTGTCATCGATGATCAGATGATTGATGCTGCTCAATTGCGTGTTGAGTGGAAAAAACTTGCCATTGCGCAGAAGGCAAAGCTTATCTGATAAAAACAGTCTGACTTGCATAATATGTGTTTAGCGCGAGAACCCTGATTTTGGCTAACTCGCACTAAACGCTTATATTAATTAGCCCATAATCTCATCATATAATGCGCAAACAGTAAGGGTTGCTTCTTCTTCACCAAGATGGCCTGTGAGTTGTTCATGATAGCAATCAACGGTTTTCATTCGTGCATCAATAAATGCATGTTTCGCGTGCCCCCATGCAAAGCCTGTCAGTCCACGTTTCATTGCTTCATACTCATCTGTAATTTGTTGACGTAACATGGCAACTTCACTCAAGCACATATGAAACCTCCTCTTTCTTTTGGAAAGAGCACACTATATAACTAACTTTCTTTATACACCTCTCCTACGAACGACGTATACTTATTTAAACGTCAGTATACAAGGTTTTCTCGTTTCCTTCAACTTTATTAACTCATCAATTAATTTTTCAATGAGCATACATCAGCCTCTAGAGCCAAGCGCTACCTACTTGATAATAAACAAGAATATCTTTTTCGAGCAGAACCCCAAAAGATATTCTTGTTTAGAAAATAGTTATACGCGAGAATACCACAAGATACTCTCGCGTATAACTAGAAGAAAGACAAAACACCGATCAAGTATACAATTTCTCTCTAAGTGTCTTT
>VBJK01000570.1:0-1569 GCA_005879655.1 Chloroflexota bacterium
GGATACGTAACTCAGGGTCTTCATAGGCCCACCATCCTTCAAGCAAGCCGAATGTCAGATGCGTGAAAAGGCTTGTGCCTGTAATCTCGTTTAGCAGAAGCAGGCCACGCTTTTTCAATGCGGCTTTGGCGTTACGTATGGTGCGCCTGATATTGCTAGTGGCATGCAGAACATTGGACGCAATCACCAGATCATAGCGGCCCAGCTCGATGCCCTGTCCGGCTAGTGGCTTCTCCACATTAAAGAGCCGATAGGTCAGATAGGGGTATTCCTCTCCATACGTCTGTTGACCATAGCGCAGAAATGCTTCGGAGATATCACTGTAGCAGTACTCGGCGATGGACGCTTGATATGGATGGATCATCTGCAAGATCCGGCTCGTGGTTCCTCCTGTGCCTGCACCTATCTCGATAATCCGTAGGCGTGCGTCTCTATGAGAGATAAGTCGCTCCTGCACATAGGTCACGACTTGCCGGGCTACAACCTCATTCAAAAAGTCGGCGATCGCATTGTGTTTGTAGATCCCTTCTACCAATTCCATAGAGCCGTTGGGAAACATGATCTCGGTGGCTGGGCGTTTTCCGGTTAAAATGGCGGGCAAGGTACGTAACATTGTCTCCACTAACACTACCTGAGCTTTGAGATTGGCATTCTGTATCCAGCGCTCTTTGTGCTGATCCCACTCCTGCCAGAGAGGGGCACTCTCGATCAGCGTGGGGTTTACAACAATGGTACAAGCGGTGTGCCCTTCTGTGACAGGAGCTTCGTGGCGGTACAGATACTGCTGACGTTCTAAAAGCGCGACACTCTCCTGTAGCCAGCGGTCGTAGCTTATGCTGATCCCTGCCTGTTGGCGGAGGAGCGTGAGGATCACTTGCTTTTCCCTAAAGAGGCCGAGTGACTGCAACTGACTCCACAATAACTTGCCAAGCAATGTGCTCATCTCTTGTATTACCTGGTAGGTCTCTGCCTCTATAATTCCACTCTGCATGTCAGGTCTCTCTTGCGCCCCTGGCACGCGGGCAAGGGAGACTGGTTCCGTCGTTTTCAGCACCACCATCTGATCCACTGGACCTGCTAACAGCTCTTCCAGGGTCTCCATCGCTTCCGCTGGCTCAAGCGATCCCACTCCAACTTGCGCCATACGCTCCCGATACTCCGGCGATGCCACTACTCCCACACTGCCCCAATAGCCCCAATTTATCACTTTGACCACACATGACCAGTCCTGCCTCAGCCGAGCTGCAAACGCGTCTGCAAAAGTACATCCAGCAGTATAGTTACTTTGTCCAGCGTTGTGCGTAAAGGCATTGAGCGAGGAGAAAAAGAGTACAAAGTCCAGCGGCTCCTGCTCAAAGACCTGTGCCAATCGCACACTTACAGCTACCTTTGCTGCGAGTGCTGCTTGAAAGCGTTTCTCGTCCATGTTGGTGAGACTTTGATCCTGTAGCACAATCGCTGAATGAACTACCCCATGAATCTGGCCGCATTCCCGCTTAATTTGTTGATAAGCCTGCTGTAGCGCACTGCGATCAGTGGCATCAGCCGTGATATAGTGTGGCCTCGGTC
>VBJK01000570.1:1721-4547 GCA_005879655.1 Chloroflexota bacterium
GATACCAGTGCCCACTGCGATAGAGCCAGCCATGACCCTGCGCATCGGCTGGCAATCTAGACATCTCTGCTAGAGGGAGGGGGGTATCGGCTGATAGGTCGACCTGTTGGATGCGCCAGTGGGGGTGTTCTTTGGCCAGTGATCCGAACAGACCAAGCAGACTGGCATGAGTGGGATTCCCTATCTCGGTGACATGCAATGTGCGTGCCCCACGTGTGATCACCGTCCACCGTAGCGTTTTGTTCCCATACCCAAGCTGCAAGAGGGCTTTGATCAGACGAAAACAGGCCAGGACTCCCTGCTGCTGGGCGGTAAGTATACTCTCCTGGGATAGTGCGAGCAATGGGTCATGTGGAGCTAGCCAGAACACTTGCTCGATGGCTGCTAACTCCTGCATGCTTTGTATCAGTCTCTCGATGCTGGCACCAGTCGGTATCTCTAAGGGGCAGGCATGAGGATGAATATGTGCAATGGCACGCTGATCCTCTGGCGTTCCTCCCACGATCACGATTTGATTGGTGGGAACCCCTTGGACTACGCCTTGCCGGGGGAGGATGATCAGGTCCCAGAGGGGAACAAGTCTGAGGATACCTGCTGTAGAAGCTCCTGCATCTTGTCTGTTGGGTAGCGCATCCACTGATGGCAGCATTCGGGTACGAAAGCCACGCAGACGCAGCGCCACACGCCCGTCATCGTCACACACCTCGATATCGCATACCGACCCGGTGGCGGGATCGGCAGCAGGCCCGATCCCTACGGTCCTCCGGCGGCACCACTATCTGTAACCCGATGCACGCCTGTAAGGCAGCATCTAGCATGCTGGGATGCAGCACGTAGGGAAGGGATGTGCTCCCTCCTGTATATGGCTGTGCCATTCCGGGGGTTGCGGGTAAACGGAGCCTAGCTAGGACCTCACCTTCTCCTACACTCAATTGTTCAATCCCTTGCAGGGAGGGGCCATAACTGATGGAAAGTTCGCGGTAGCGTTGATAGCACTCGCTAGCCGAGATCCGGCGCTGACAGCGGGACTGTATAGCGGGCAGGTCGAGATGCTGGACAGTGCTCTGGATACCAGGCTCTACAGTACCCTGGGCGTAAGGCACACCGTTTACAGCGTCCTGACTGATGACAAACGAAATCGTTCCGTTCTCTTGTGGAGTGAGGGTGATGTGTACAGTAAGAGGGGACGCGCCTACCATCAAGGGACCAGCCCACACAATCTGGCTGAGGCGTAGCATGCTTCCCTCTTCTACAAACGCTGCGCTTGCCGCCGGGATTCTCATGGCTTGAGCAACAGCGGCACGCGCCATCTCCAGATAGACTACTCCTGGCATGATGCGTTGCCCTCTGACGACATGATCAGCCAGGAAAAACTCGTCGCCACGGAAAGTTGAGCTGAACCGCATCGCAAAGAAATCCGAGGTGTTGTGCTGTATGAGTGGATGTAAGGTGCTGTTATGGGGAGTATTGGGAGCGGGGGCGGGAGCTATGGGAAGCCAATAACGTTCGTCGGCAAAGGGATAGGTGGGCAGATTGATCCGATGTGGTAGAGGTTCTCCGTAGAGCAGTTGCCATTCGACGTTAAGCCCGCTGACCCACGCTTGCGCAACCTTCGCGAGCTTCTTCTGCTGACACCAGAGATGGAGCAAGGCTTGTCCATCTTCATCGGTTTCAAAGAGGGATGCATCTTTGCTTCTATTCTTTATCAGACCTGTATACACCCCTGTCGATGGCTGCTCGCCAATGAATGCGCTTAGTCTTTGGAGTAAGATCTCCTGCGACAGGGTAAATGCCATATCCACCAGTGCAAGCTGTGTATGGGCTGTTATCCAATCTTTCAGCTCTTGTGCATAGCTCTTTAATTGCTGCTCACTCCTGGCTGACAATACAAACAAGCAAGGCAGCTCGTTGTTGTTTTTGACACTCTCTCGTTCAGAAATATATTCCTCGATGACGAGATGGGCATTGGTTCCACTAAATCCAAAGGAACTCACCGCTGCACGCCGGGGCTTGCCTGCGGTAACTTCCCAGGGCTGGAGTTGGGTGTTGATATAAAAGGGAGTATTGTCTAAAGAAATATGTTCGTTGAGCTCGGCAAAGTGAATGGTGGGTGGTAACATCTGATGTTTGAGTGCAAGGAGCGCCTTGATCACCCCGGCAATTCCTGCGGCTGCTGAGAGGTGTCCAATATTACTTTTCACTGATCCCAGTGCGCAATACTTCTGTTTAGCCGTCGAGAACGCTTTGGTCAATGCCTCCACTTCTATGGGATCTCCAAGCTTGGTGGCAGTGCCATGAGTTTCTACAAGGGTGATCGTTTCCGGGCTGATACCAAAACGCTCGTAGACATCTTTCTCTAAGAGAACTTGTGCATTGGCGCTGGGTGCAGTGATCCCATTCGTTTTGCCATCCTGATTAATACCCCAGCCCCGAATAACTCCGTGGATGGGATCTCCATCCCGCACAGCGTCAGAGAAACGTTTTAATAACACAACGCCGACTCCCTCCCCTGGCACAAACCCATTAGCACGTTGGTCAAAGGTGAAACACCGACCATCTTCCGATAACATCCCGGCTTTGCTGGTCATAATATGCAATCCTGGCCCAGCCATTACATACACGCCACCTGCCAGGGCCAGATCACTGGTTTGCAAGATAAGGCTGTTACACGCTTCTGCGATGGCAACTAAAGAGGAGGAGCAAGCCGTGTCAATGGCGAGTGCTGGCCCTTTCAAGTTTAATAGATAGGCAATCCGTGCACTTAAAATGGAGCTAGCAGTTCCCGTGAACCGTAGCTCATTGACCTCTTGCTCAGTCAGACCATAT
>VBJK01000121.1 GCA_005879655.1 Chloroflexota bacterium
GCGGTCAGTCTCAACGTGACTGCATTACGCCAGACGTTGCAGCTGGCATATGATTTGGCGCAACAGGGTCATCTCGTTACGATCGGTATTAAGCCCTCTTCCCCTGAAACTGGTTATGGCTATATCCACTTCGCTCAAGAGGTGTGTGAAGGGTATGAGCATCAGGCATTTCGTGCGCAACGTTTCGTGGAAAAGCCGAATCTGGCGACAGCGAAAAGCTATCTGGAAGACGGACATTATGTCTGGAATGCGGGCATTTTCATCTGGAAGGTAAGCACGATCCTCTCCGAGTTCAGAGAACATCTCCCCGACGTAGCACGTAAGATCAGCACGATCGTTGAGGCCCAGGGAACTCCACAAGAGCGTGACGTGCTGAATGAGCTGTGGCCTGAATTGCAATCCATTTCAATTGATTATGGCATTTTGGAGAAGACAAAAAACCTAGTGGTCATTCCTGCCAATCTAGGATGGAATGATGTCGGCAACTGGGAGCAATACGGTGCGCTCTTCCCGGCTGATGAGCAGGGGGTGCGTGCGGTAGGCTCGCACATTGGTCTTGGTAGTCAGAATGTGGTTGTGTATAACAATACGCAACGTGGTGTCTATACTATTGGCATGAAAGATATCATTGTGGTGGAGATGGATGATGTGACGGTGATCTGCCATAAAGATCATGTACAACGCGTAAAAGAGTTGGCGGGGAAGTAGCAGAGAGTATGAGGGATCAGGCCGTGGTACTGACCCACGGCCTGATCCCTCATACTCTCTGCTACTTCCTGTTTCTTTGCTTTTTGGCTAGATTTTTTGCAGTTCTCTCTCCACGTAAAAAGTCAGATATATCGTTTTTAGCTTTATCAAAATCTGCAACATCATGAAATCCAGACGCTTTTAATTGCGTTATAATTGTTTGCCTCTTTTTAACATCTGATGATCCATAGCTGTAGAAACTAGCTTTCCATGTGATTCTGCTTAGTAGCTTGTTACAGTGTAAGCCACATTCCTTGCGTAGCATTTGTTCTACATGCTTCTTTGTCTTCTCGATTTGTCCTGCAACTGTGTCGATGTTACTGCTCTTCATTTCCACCAAGCAGATGACCTTTTTATCCTCCCCATTTTTACCATAGAAAATCAGTCCTCGCACCGGCTATCATTGGCATTCAAATCAAGCATGGGAGAGAGTTCTCGTTCATCATCGTCAATTTGGAAGCAGAGAATTATTTCACCTGGTCTTGCTTGGACATGCAGCTTGTCTTCTTTTTTCTCGCCTGCTATATAATCTTTAGAATCTGTGGCAAGTAGTAATCTGCTAAAAACCATATCGCCTCCTACAGCTCAAAATGCACACGTTGAACATATTCTGTTACATCACTAAAGGTTTGCCAATTGATATCTCCATTTTGGCCAAGAATATTTTCAATAGTTCCGTTTTCTGTAACTTCATAGACTGAAACTAGCTTTTGATCAATAAAAGAGTCTTCGCGCTCCAACAGAAATAGGTCTACAATTTCATCTTTCTTCTCGCATTTGTAAGCTTCAAGTAAGTTGCCAAGGTGATCGACCACGTAGGTACTATGAGTAGTAATGAGGATATGTAAACCTGCATTGACGAGCGTGGTTAGAAACTCAATAATTTTTACCTGAGCAATGGGATGTAGATTCATCTCTGGCTCATCAATAATCACAAGTTCTCCTGAGTAAACCCTACCGTTAGAGCTAAAAAGCCTCAGCGGTTATTGTCGTTGCATCTTCTTGTGTGGCTGGTGTGTGTAACTTCATAATTATTGCACTTGGGATGAGCAAAAGCGGCTGAGATATGGTACAATGTACACTAACTAACCGAACGTGAAACGAAAAGAAGGAACCGCTTATGCATCGTCGTGCCCCAAACTATCATACAGGATTGATGACAGACATGTATCATCCAGATTCCGCTTATGTTTCCTGGCGCACGGGTTGTAATGGCCCCACAACCTTTGATCTGTATACACGCACAGCGCCTTTTGGTGGAGCTTATTTGCTGATTGCTGGCCTTGAAGCGGCACTGGAATTTGTCCAGGCGTTCCGTTATACGGCGAAAGAGCTAAAATTTTTGGCTCGTATCCGTGATTATGATGCCGCCTTTCTCGATGAATTGGCGGAGCTGCGTTTCACAGGCGAAATACTCGCACTTCCTGAAGGTTCCATTGCGTTCCCCAATGAGCCGATTTTGCGCGTTACGGCACCATTCCGTGAGTCGATTTTGTTGGAAGCTGGCTTGCTGCAAGCGCTCGCACTCTCAACGCTGATCGCTACTAAAGCCTCGCGTATCGTCTACGCTGCATCGCTAGGACATCCACGCCGTGTGGCAGAGTTTGCCTTTCGCCGCGCACAAGAACCGATGACTGTGGCCCGCGCATCCTATATCGGTGGTTGCTCTAGTACATCTTTATTAAATGCGGCCTATGAGTTTCGGCTTCCGGCAACGGGAACGGTACCACATGCCTTGATCGAACTCTTCCCAACGGAAGAGGAGGCTTTTGAGGCTATTGCTCAGGCGTATAACCGCTATACGCTATTGCTCGATACCTATGATGCGCGTAATGCAATTCATCTAGCCATACAGGTTGCCATGCGCTCTCAGGAGATGTTGGGGCATACGTTAGCTGCTGTGCGCCTGGATAGCGGTGATCTTGTTGCGGATAGTATCTATGTGCGTGAGCAACTCGACGGAGCTGGCTTGCATAATGTACGCATTCTTGCCAGTGGCGACCTGGATGAATGGAAAATTGTGGAGTTGCTGGAGGCTGGTGCTGCTATCGACTCATTCGGTATTGGCACTTCGTTAGGCAGTGGGCTAGGATCAGTTGAGCACAAAATTGGTGGTGGTTCGCTGGGCATGGTGTATAAAGAGGTCTGGTATGTCGATGCGGCGGGCAATGAATATCCCAAGGTGAAAATAGCTGGACCAAAGAGCACTTGGCCTGGCAAAAAAGAGATTTATCGCCATCCCAATTGGGAGGAGGATATTATTCAATTGGCTCATGAGCCGCGTCCAGATCAGTATCAACGTCTTTTGCGTCCTGTCATGCGCAACGGAGAAATGATTCCTGGTAGCCTGCCCCCGCTCTCCGAGATCCGCGAACTAGCTCAGCAGAATCTGGAGATGCTACCCAGGCGATACCGCGAACTTACGGTAGAGCAGTCCTATCCGGTACACTTTAGCGAAGGACTACAAGCTCTACGCAAACAAGCTGTGCAACTTATTGGCAAGGCGATTTAAAAGCTGTGTACACAACAGAGAAAGGGGATGGGTTACAGTCTTGATCACAGAACTCCCAAATCATCAAGACTGTGGCCCGCTCTCTTTCTCTATTTGGAAGAACACCTGCTAATACTACCTCTGTGCGTGGTTCATCACCTTGTTCGTTACTAGTGCATTTTCGCTTGACTCATGAGGATTTGGTGTGTATACTTCCCCTCTGGGGAGGCCGATGAAGCCAATGTCCTTTCCCGACCCGATTGGGGATTGAAACGGGGATTGAAACCAAGAATAATCAGTAGATTAGGATGTAGCCGTGCATGGCAGAAAGTATTACTAAGTCTCTTAATAATTACCCGGATAAGACGCTTGAAACGACGGAGATTGGTCAAAACGATAAGCAAAGCACAGATGCAATAGCAGACAAAAAAGTTTTAAAGCCACAATCATCTATTATTTGGACGCCACGTTTTATCATCAGATTCTCGTTGACGCTCGTTGTTGCGCTTAGTGCCGCCAGTCTTCTCACACAAGGATGGGAAAACCACTACTATACACCTGATCTGGTACTGCTGAGCGAAACTCTCTTAGTCTTGTATGCTTGGGTAGTGACGATATTTCGTGCGCGTGCAACATGGTTACGCATTGGCGCTATTTTTGGAGGTCTGTGGATGCTTGTCGCAGGGGTAAACGTGGTGATCGATTGGATCACGGGGAACACTGCGGCCAGTACAAACCAGCCTGTTATTGCCTATTTGAATGCCGCGATGAATATTGCCATGCTGGGTAGCTATATCTGTCTCTCTATCAATCGCACACCGATCCGTCGCTGGGATACCGGCTTCTTTAGCATCGCGCCCATTCTTAGTTGCTGTATTGTCGTTATTGCTTATTTTATGATCCCTGCTGATACTCGTTCTCTAACCAGCCTGGAGAGCATTACAGCAGCTATTGCGCTCTATCTCAGCATCTTTGTGTGGTGGTTGCGACCATCCTGTTGGCGTACTCAGCCGGGGCCAGCGGTACTGTTCACGATCTCGCCCCTTATCCAGCTGCTACTCTCGCTTCCGCAAGCCTTCAGTGGAGGGGATAACTTTTTTCTGTTGCAGGTGAGCCTGTTCTTTACGCTCTTTGGTATTATGCGCTGTTTGCAAGGGGATATGCGACTGGCGCAAGGACTATAATGGTTGCTTTACAGCCTGCTCAAGTGCCGTTGCAAATGCTTTGACGGAAGCAAAACGCTGTGCAGGATCTTTCTTTAGCGCTTTCATCACCACCTCCTCAACCATGGGCGAAAGGGACGGCATTTTCTGGCGTAGCGGTGGTGGTGCCTCGGTTAAATGCTGAACCACCATCGTCACTTCGCTCCCCTGGAAGGGTCGATCACCAGACAGCCATTCGTAAGTTACGACGCCTAAAGAGTATTGGTCGCTGGCGGGTTGAGGTCTGCCGCGAATCTGCTCAGGTGCTATATATGGAGCGGTTCCGGCTAGTTTTTGCTCAACCATAGAACTCTCGCTGTGGGCAACTGCTGCAATGCCGAAATCGCCTAGCACCCCCAGGCCTGTACATTGTACATCAGGCTCTGCTGCACCTTGCGCCGTATAGGAGACAAGTAAGCGCACCACAGAGACTCCTGCCCGATCCAGGGCCTCTTTCTGACCTAAATCCGCTGGGATAGCATTGGCGGTAGCAGCAAATACTAGAGCAGGTGATGTACATTGTAAGGCTATGAAGACACAAAGAAAGATGATGGATTGTTTGAGAAACGCAAGCTGTCTATTGCTTTTCCCGCTAGAGAGTTGCGCGGTAGATATCTTCATCTGTACACACTCGTTACTGATATTCTTGCAGATACTTTGATGAGTATAACATATTTCGCAGCAGAAATAATAGGAGGTGCGATAATTTGACGAACGGAGCCTTCTATGGTCTTCTTCAAGAAAAAGGGAGAGATATTTGTAGCTGCGCAATTCATTGCGCTTGTTCTGTGCTATGATGCGGTCGGCGCAATTCATTGCGCGTCTACAGATCCTTTTCCCCTTTTGCCTATGCCCGTATGGCACCGCGCATCACCAAAACAATCAGTAGCGCACTCAGACCATTATTTAACATATGCAGGATGATAGATGGCCAGATAGAGCGCGTACGCCAGCGCAAGAACGAGAGGGCTAGACCAATACCAAACAGGACAACGAACGAGCCTACATCCCCATGGGCTAATCCAAAAAGTAAGGCACACCAGAAAATAGCCATAAAGACGGACACACCCTTCAATAAGCCTGGCAAGACAAAGCCACGAAAAAAGATCTCCTCGCAAAACGGAGCAACCAGCACAGCTTCTAACAGGATCGCGTAGGTCGTAAATGGGGTTGCTTTGCTCATCTTGAGGATGAACTGGTCATTGGTCTGCACGTTGAGGTGGAATGCCGTGACCAGTTGAGCATAGGCTATGCTGAGCACAAAAATCGCTAGCAAGCAAGCTATGATTAGTGAAGAGACCTGCCGAGCGCTAAAGCTAGTGAAGCCTAATGTACGTAAGGCCAGTTGGAAGCGTTGCCGCCGTGGATAAGCCTGATAGGGACGAAGCGCATAGTGAAATGGTGCAATGAGAAACGCTCCGTGCACCACTAGAGAAAATATGAAGATCACGATAGCATTCGCTATATCCTTCCCTGGTGGTAGAGGTGCAGGATTGATAGCACGCCCATTCAGCAGGGATATGGCAAGTGTCAGTACCAGCCAGGGGAGCAGGGTCAAGACAAGGCCAGTTTTTGTCTGTTGGATCGTCCAGGGAACGTCGTCAAATCGTTTTTCTTCTTGCACAGGCTTCTGTTCAAACAAGAGTTTCTCCACCCAAAAAAAACAAAGCAGACCATGTAGATATGCTATAATACGCACAGCACAAAGTGTCTTGTCAACTCTCGACTGCCAAGGAAACGCACCATACTTGCTCCTGCTATGATATTATGCGATAGCGCACTTGATATGGCGTAAATGGGGGTGACGTGCAACCACATACTCATGTACAATTGCTTTCAGCTATGATAGACTGTAGATTGAATGCACAAGCAGGCAATCTCCGTCCCCCGCTGGCGTAGTGGACGCTTCCAAGCTGGCACAATGTTGGAAACAAGAAGCTGTGGATAGAGTCTTAAGTAGCTTTGAAGGAAGGATAAAGAAACAATTATGACTACTCGTCCCTATCGTCATGGTATTCCAGAAGAGATTCTGGCCCTCTCTCACGAACGCGATGTCCTACGCAGACGTGGTCAGTACGAGCGCGCTGATGTACTCAAAGAACGAATTGAGGCAGCAGGCTACGCTGTCAAAGATAATCCTCATGGTGCACATCTGGTTATTTTGCCCAACATTGAGGTTGATGGCAAACTCTATCGTACAACGCGGCATATGCCTTCATTCCTTGATGAAAGCGACGTATATGCATTCTCGGTCAACATCCTGGCACAGAATACCTGTGAGCAAACACGCCGTTGTATAGAAAGCGTCTTACGTTTTGCGGGCAATACTAGTCTCGAAATCATCCTGGTCGATAATGCTTCGCAGGATGAGACGGCAGGATGGGCTGAAGTGCTGCAAGCACGAGAGCCACGCTTGCATCTGCTGCGTGCAACGCGTACTATGGGCACCGCTGAAGCGCGTAATATCGGGTTGAAGCAGAGCCGTGGCGGTTACATTCTGCTGCTTGACTCCGGCGTTGAGCTGACAGGAGATATCTTCACTCCACTAGCACAAACGCTGGCAAACAAAAAAGTTGGCGTGACCGGGCTTCGTGGTCTGCGTACTAATGATCTACGCCACTTTGAAGAAAGTCAGCAACTCGAAGTTGAGGCTATTGATTGTCAGTGCATGGCCTTTCGGCGTAAACTGCTGCGGCAAGTGGGCCTGTTTGATGAGCGCTACCGCTATCCAGACTTTATGGATATCGACTTCAACTTCGCGCTACGCGACAAAGATGCTCAGGCGGTTGTGACACCCGATCTGCCTATCATTTACCATCTTGATATACAGAATACACACCTCTCTGATACCGAGCGTCTGCGTCTGAACAAACGCAACTTTTACCGCTTCCTCAGTAAATGGGGTGATCGTGACGATCTGCTCTTACAAGACGAGGAATAATTTTCTGCGAACAAGGCAATTGATATCTTCCAATTGCCTTGTTCGCTGCTCACATAGTTCTTTGCAAGGGATGTATCAACTATGGCCTTTTTAGCACTCCTGAAGAAAGAATTACGGCTACGCCTCCGGCGCGAGCGTACGGCCTGGGCCATCATTATCTATGTCGTCTTATTGAGCCTCTTAGGGTGGGTTACGCTCAACCAATTCATAAGAGCTGATCCCTACGATCCCGATAACTTCGGCCACGCCGGTCTCTCTCTCTACTACCTGCTTTCGATGGTACAGCTCCTCCTCATTTTACTCATTACGCCAGCGTCTACCGCTTCGACTATTAACGGAGAGAAAGAACGACAGACCTTTGATCTACTGCTATGTTCTCAATTGACGCGTTTCTCGCTGGTGGCGGGTAAAATCATCGCTGGTCTGGCCGATACACTATTGCTAGTGGCGGCCTCGCTGCCAATCTTTAGTTTTGTCTTTTTCTTCGGCGGGGTTTCACCTTTACAAATCCTAGCGGCGGTGCTGATTTACCTGGCGACGGCCCTCTTAGGGGCAACGGTTGGCATCTTCTGCTCGACCCTCTTCCAACGCCCAACGCCATCTATCATTATCACCTACCTGGCCGAAGCTATCTGGATCTTTCTGCCGTTCATTCTTGCTTACCTTGGGTTTATCGCCTCTCCACACTACTTTGCTGATCAAAATAGTGCCAAACTCTTATTCCTCTGGCATCCTGTGATGGCACTCATTAGTACCTATACACCCAGCAACACCTTTTCCATTACTATAGGGACCATCACTATCGATATATGGATCAGCTATCTCTTCGTCTCGCTGGTTGCCACAGTGATCTTCTTCATCTTAAGCATGTGGATGGTTAAGCCTAGGCAGGGAAAAAAATTTTATATGCGCCATAAAAGACAACAAATGCAACAGAATGCAGTGGTGGGCTAACAAACGTTTCTCTGTCCCATCTGCCGCAGACGGGACAGAGAAGTGTTCGTTAACGTATTGAGAAGAATGCTTATTGCTGATTACAGTAATGCTCGCACGGCTAGCATAATATGGTGTGCGCTGATACCGGCTTCTTCCATTAACTGATCGGGAGTACCAGAGCCGGGCATTGATGATACGGCTAGCTTCACGACCTGTGGTAGCCCGCCATCGCGTTTAGAGAAGACTTCGAGGACAGCTTCGCCCAGTCCGCCTTCGGTCCAGTGATCCTCTACGACGACAAATTTGTTGCCGACCTCCGAATACGCGTCGATCACACGAATGAGCACACGCTGGCTACGCAATTGTTCATAAGCTTTGAGCGCCTCGTGCAGAGTAATGCCAGCTGCAATGACCGTGATGCGATCTTTGGGGGACTGTCGTACCACCTTGCTACCGCCAATTTTAAAGGTCTCGTCTGGACTATAGATAGTCGCTGTCTTCTCACGGGTCGTACGCATATACACCACGCCATCATGCTTTGCCATATTTGCAACTAGTTGTGCAGTCTGATTGGGATCGCAGGGGTAGAGCACGGTACTACCATAGACGGCCCTCATCATCGCCAGATCCTCTAAGCCCATCTGTGAAGGGCCATCTTCGCCAATGGAGACGCCTGCGTGAGAACCGACCAGGCGGATATTGGCGAGCGAGACGGCGGCCATGCGAATAAAGTCGTATGCTCGTGTAAAGAATGCCGCGAAGGTTGAGGCGAAGGGAATCTTATGGCGTACACTCATACCTACGGCTGCTGCAATCATCTGTTGCTCTGCAATGTATTGCTCGAAGAAACGATCGGGGTAAGCTTTAGCAAACTCTTCGGCAAATGTCGAATTACTTACTTCGCCATCGAGTGCCACCACCTCAGGATTAGCGGCACCAAGTGCCTTTAGCGTGTCCCCATAGGCTTTACGGGTTGCCACAGCTTCCTTTAGTTCGTAGCGGGGTAATACTAAGGGTTGCACTTCAGGCAAAGGTGCGGGCTGTGCTGTGTCGGTGGGCTTTTGTACGGGATACGTCATGCTGCGCACGGAGAGGTTTAACTCTCTGAGGGCCTGTTCTTCTTGTTCCTTGTTGAGTGCCTTACCATGCCAGCCATCCTTGTTCTCGATGAAAGAGACACCCTTGCCTTTGATAGTTTTGGCAATAATCAGTGTTGGTGCTCCATTTGGCTGGATAGCCTGAGCAAATGCCTTATTGATCTCTTCATCATTGTGTCCATCGATGGTGATGGCATTCCAGCCGAAAGCGTTGGCGCGTGCAGCATAAGCCTCAGTATTCCAGCCCAGCTCAGTCTCGCCACGCTGGCCCAGCCGATTGCAATCAAGAATCGCAATCATATTATCTAGCTTGTAGTGTGAGGCATGATCGAAAGCTTCCCAGATCGAACCCTCGGCCATCTCGCTATCACCGAGCAGTACCCAGATGCGATAAGGCAGCTTGTCAAGATATTTCCCGGCAAGTGCAATCCCTACGGCAATTGGTAAGCCCTGTCCTAAAGAGCCAGTTGCCACATCTACCCAAGGTAAAACTGGCGTTGGATGCCCCTCTAGCCGACTGCCAAGCTTGCGTAGTGTCATCAGTTCTTCATCACCGATAGCGCCAGCGGCCTTATACATAGCGTAGAGCAGTGGTGAGGCGTGCCCTTTGGAGAAGATGAGATGATCATTATGTGGATTCTGCGGGTGATCAAAATCGTAATGGAGATAGCTAATCATCAGTACAGCCATCAGGTCTGCCGCAGACATTGATGAGGTGGGATGGCCTGAACCGGCTTCTGTCGTACAACGAATACTATCCACACGTAATTGTTGTGCTAGATTTGTCCATTGTTGTACCTGTGGTTCTGTTTGCGTCGTCGTCATGAACGTACCTTCCTCATAAAACAGTTCAATTGTGCTCGCTACCAGACTGCTCTTAATTGTAGGCGGTCTGCAAGCAGACAGCAAGCTGAAGCTTTTGTTACAAATAGGACATCTAGCGTAAAAAATGTGGGTGGTCTTTATGGCTAAACCAATTTTTAGCGTTCCTCAATAGGCCAATTTGCTTGGTGGTATACTAGTATTAGTACTTCCATCAAGACACACTCATGAAGTCTTGAACTTACTTTCCCAATATCTTCCCATCCGCTTTACAAGCCAGATATGAGGCTTTATGATAAGCACCAACGACGTACGTGGAAAAAAGCGTCGGAGATGGGAAGATGAGATATGCATGACAACGGATAAGCATATATCCGAAAAAACTAAACAAACGTTCGCTATTGAAAAAGTCACGAAAAAATTCTATGAACTCTTTAAAAAAGAACGTGCACGTTTTTTTACCTTGATCCAGGGCATCTCCAAGGTCAGCGATTGTGAATGGTATACATCTTTGATGCTCAACCGTCTCATGTTTATCTATTTCATACAGCGTCAGGGCTTCCTCAATACGAAAACGCTAGCCGCGCTGGATGGCGACATTCACTATCTACGCCGTCGCCTCAAGAAAATACAAGAGCAATATGGATATGATAACTTCTACCGCTCTTTCCTGCTGCACCTGTTCCAGCAAGGACTGGGTAAACGTGAACGTACACCCGAACTTGAGCACTTGCTAGGCAACGTTCCCTATCTGAACGGGAGTCTTTTCGATCAGCATACTCTGGAACAGAGATATCCGCACATCCAGATTCCAGATGCAGCATTTGAGCATATTTTCAATTTTTTCGATAGTTTCGACTGGTATCTGGATGATCGTGCACTGAGCAAGGGGCATGAGATCAATCCTGATGTGCTTGGGTATATCTTTGAAAAGTATATTAATCAGAAGCAGATGGGAGCATACTATACCAGGGAGGATATTACCGCCTATATCAGTAAGAATGCTATGCTCCCTTATGTGTTCGAGGCCGTAGCACAAGCATGCCCATCCGCTTTTCTGCCGGATGGTCCGATTTGGTCATTGCTACGTGACCATCCAGATGACTATTTCTACGAAGCAGTGCTCAAAGGAGTTGAGTTAGCTCTGCCGCCAGAGGTCGAGGTGGGCATCAGCGATGTCTCCAGGCGTACAGAGTGGAACAAGCCAGCTCCCGCCGCGTATGCGCTACCAACCGAAATATGGCGCGAGGTGGTCGCACGTCGTCAGCGCTATCAAGAGGTGCGAGCAAAGATGGTAGCAGGCCAGATTACTTCGATTAACGATCTCATCACCTACAATCTCGCTCTTTGTCGGTTTGCCCACGATGTGATTGTCTCTTGCGCTGGACCAGAGTTGCTGCTGGCCTTCTACGAAAGCATTGAGCAGATGACGATCCTCGATCCTACCTGCGGTTCCGGGGCCTTTCTCTTTGCCGCTCTCAACATCCTCAAGCCACTCTATGAAGCTTGCTTGGTGCGTATGCAAGCGCTGGTAGAGGAGTATGATCGCCTCGACGCTGGCCTCTTGGGGCAGGGATGGCCAACATCTGCTGCTATTGAGCGTTTGCGTCATATCTTGCAACGTGTAGCACAACACCAGAGTCGGGGTTACTTTATCCTCAAGTCTATCATGCTTAACAACCTGTACGGCGTTGATCTCATGCCAGAGGCCGTCGAAATCTGCAAATTGCGTCTCTTTCTCAAACTCATTGCGCAGATCACAAAAGTAGAGGATATTGAGCCGCTCCCTGATATTGACTTCAACATTCGTGCTGGCAATACACTCATTGGTTTTGCTAGCATGGAAGAGTTGCGTGAAGCTGTCCAGAAAGGGTTGAGTGGCATGATGTCTTCATCGGAGGTGTTGTGCTGCATCGAGTGCAAAATGAAAGATAGCGAGCAGGATGTTGACCACTTCTATGCATTGCAAACCAATCTTACTCTCAATCATGAAGATTTGGCGACTGCAAAACAACGACTGCGGGTCCAGTTGGATGACTTATGCAATGAGCTTGACCCATTGCTGGCTGCTGAGTATGGGATTGATCGCAATCTTATCGAGTCAAAAGAAGAGTATGATGAGCGGTATGCTGAGTGGCGCGCAAGCCATCAGCCGTTTCACTGGTATGTGGAGTTCTATAAGATTATGGGGCAGGGTGGCTTCTCTGTGATTATTGGCAATCCTCCCTATGTAGAGTATAGAAATGTGAGGAAACAATATAAGGTCCTGAGATATGAGAAGGAGAGTTGTGGTAATCTCTATGCTGCGCTAATCGAACGTTCCCTAGCGCTCTGTCCTGCTGGACAGAGCTATCTCGGTATGATTGTGCCTTTGAGCATCTGCGCAGGAACACGTTTTGCACAATTGCGTAACATGATCAAAGTCAAGACGGAGCACCTGCATCTGGCAAATTTTGAGATCTTCCCCAGTCGTCTCTTTGAGGATGCCTTTCAAAGGCTTACTATTTTACTGGCTAAACATAGCGTCTCAACAGGGCACCCACAAGGGATGCCCCTACAATGGTACGAATCGGGTTGCGAGGTGTGTTCATACCATTGTAGGGGCATCCCTTGTGGGTGCCCTGCGGGGTGGGGTGGGGTGGTGGGGTGGTGGGGCTTACATGTCACCAAGGTGCAACGGTGGTATGCGCAAGAGCGTCCACACTTGATTGAGCTGACAACCTATTTTCAATCTCCTCAAACGGGTCGCGAAAGGACATTGGTTCCCGCTACCTCCCCCGAGGGAAAGTGTACACACCAAATCCTCATGAGTCAAGTGGAAATGCACTATACTACGGAGGCATGTGGTATGAAGTCGAACGTTTTCCCGAAACTGGCCTCTGCTCTGCAAGAGATTATTCTGTGCAAAGTGGCAGCGAAATCCAGGGGAGGGTGCCTGGGTGATATACTATGCCCAGGCAAAACGGCGCACTTTGTCTATTGTCAGGAGGCAACAAACTACTGGGTGAAAGCCACCTGCCGTATCCCTTTTTATAAAAAAAATGGCATCGTGATGGAACCTGCACATGGCAGATTTCTTTATTTCAATGACGAACGTATGGCGCATACCGTTATGGCACTGATGAATAGTTCACTCTTCTACGTATGGTTTGCAACCTACTCTGATGGTTTCCACCTTTCGCATACGCTGGTCAAGGATTTTCCATATATGTCGCATAGTTTGCTGCGGGGGAGTGATCTGGCTCTCATTGATGAACTTCCTCAACTGGCAACTTGCCTGGAAGCAGCTATCAAGCTTCATGCCAGATTGAGCACACGTAACACCAGGTTGGAGAACAAACTCAGCGGAGAAGGGTACATGATTGAGCTGGAAGAGTACCGCATGACTGAGACTAAGCCGCTTATTGATGACATTGATAGATTACTGGCACAATACTATGGCTTCACTGATAAAGAACTAGACTTCATCATCAACTACGATATCAAGTATCGTATGGATGCGATAATAGAGAGGAGAATGAGGAATAATGCCATGCATCTTCGATAAGATCGAACGAACTATGCTCATGGCACTCAAGTTAATATGACAGGAGACACATAAGTAGTGTCATTTGCAACAGAAAATGTATCGTTTGCTATCGAACGCATCACGGTGCGCTTCTACACTGGCTTCAAGCGTGAGCGAGCCGCATTTATCACAGCCATTGAAGGCATCAGTAATAGTGATGAACGGGAGAGATACGCATCACTGTTGCTACACCGCTTCATGTTCCTCTATTTTCTCCAGCACAAAGGCTTTCTGGATGGCGACAAACATTATCTCAGCAATAAACTCTGGCAGATGCAGGAACAACACGGCCCCAATCTGTTCTATCATCATTTCCTGCTCCTGCTCTTTCATCAGGGATTGAGTAGCCCTGCACGTACACCCCATCAGCTAGCCCTACTGGGCAATGTTCCTTATGTGGATGGCGACCTGTTCTCCATACACACCATAGAGCAGAATAATCCACACCTGAACATCCCTGACCAAGTATTTAGCAACCTCTTGCATTTTTTCGGCACATACTCCTGGAGCTTGCACAGTAGTGCGACACGCGCCAAAAACGAGATCACCCCGGACATCCTGGGTTACATTTTTGAAAAATACGTGAACCAGCAACAAATGGGAGCCTACTATACAAAAGAGGATGTCACTGAGTACATTGCCAAAAATACCATCATTCCCTACCTGTTCGACCGCGTTGCACAACGCTGCCCACAAGCATTCCAACAGCAGGGGGCAATCTGGAGCCTTCTCCAGGCCGACCCGGACCGCTATATCTATACAGCAGTGCGCCAGCTCGATTATCTTTCACATGAAACGCGTAGTGAATATAGAGTCCGCCGACATTATTATACAAATCTGCGAGTGAAATTGCTCTCTGGTCATATTCACAGCATCGATGATGTGATCACCTATAATCTTGATATCTGCCGTTTCGCGCAAGATGTCATCAATAGTCTTAGCTCAATTGAACTGGCGCGGACCTTCTATGAGGAGCTGCAACAGATCACGGTGCTTGATCCCACCTGTGGTTCTGGAGCATTTCTGTTCGCCGCCCTCAATATTCTCGAACCGCTCTATAGGACCTGTCTTGCACGCATAGACGGCTACGCGGCGCAAGAAACAGGTGGCAGGGAGCAAGCCCATCGTCGCTACCACTTGCTCAAATCGATCATTGTAAGTAACCTCTACGGTGTCGATATCATGGAGGAAGCCATTGAGATCTGCAAATTGCGCTTCTTGCTCAAACTGGTGACTGAGATTGATAGTGTGCATGATTTAGAGTTATTGCCAGCTATTGGATGTAACATCCATGTGGGCAATGCCTTGATTGGTTCCATTGTGCCTATACAATCAGCCATCGTCGAGAAAGATCAGCAGTTTGCCATGGAGGGGCAACTTCATCGCAGACTGGCGGTCTCCTACGGTATTGACATCACAGATGCTCAGGCATATGCAACTTGGTTAGTGCGACATAAACCATTCCACTGGTCCATACACTACGCTACGATTATCAATAAGGGGGGCTTCAGTGTGATTATTGGTAATCCACCATATGTCGAGTACAAGCCCCAGGCGTTTCCTTACCAATTGCACGAGTTTACCACGCTCTCGTGTTCTAATCTTTACCCCTACGTGATTGAGCGCAGTCGTCAACTGCTGGCCCGTGATGGTCGTCATGGCATGATCCTGCCATTGGCTGCATTTGCCACCAGAAATATGTTGCCATTGCTGGCAAGCTTTCAGCGCTGGTTTCCTACTAGCTGGCAGTCTTTTTATCACTTTCGTCCTTCGATGCTCTTCTCCGGTGGGAAAGTGGCCAGTATACCGACCGCTATCTATCTAGCCAAAGCAACAGGACCAGAGCGGCGTTTCAGCACGCACATCAACAAATGGTTCTCGGAGCAGCGTCATCTGCTCTTTCCTACACTGAAGTATTGTGAGATCACCATAGCCAGTGATAACCTGAATCTTCATTACTTCCCCAAATTTGGCCATGTGATTGAAAACTCTATTATGGAGAAAGTCAGGTGTCATGAGCCAGTTGTCCGTTACCTAGCGCAGACAACAAATCATAATACGATGTATTACCGCTCAGCGGGAGGACTCTATTGGAAAGTTTTCACCAATTTTCCATGGCCCTATCATACTACGTCAAATAAACAGTGTTCATTTCACACAACTTATCAACGCGATGTGTTTGTTGCATTGTTTAATAGCTCACTCTTCTGGTGGTATTATACCGTCACTTTTGATACATTTAACCTGAAAGACTATATGTTATTTGGCTTTCGTTATACATATCCTGACGATCAAAGTATAGTGAATGCATTAGCAGCGCTATGTAATACTCTCATGAACGACTTTTATGCTCATGCCAGACATCTCACGCGTGGTCGAACGGGAAGTTATACCATCTATGCGAAAAAGTCTAAAGCCATAATTGACGAGATTGATGATGTGTTGGCTTATCACTATGGGTTAAATGACGAAGAACTGGACTTTATTGTCCACTATGACATAAAGTATCGTTTAGGACTGACCCACACAATGCATCATTGAAAAATGTCTATGCAGAAGAAAAAAATATTGTAGGAGTGGCTGCTCTATGAACGTGGACCCATTACTTGGCAAACAGCTTGGACAATACATTATACAGGCACCTCTTGGAGAGGGTGGCATGGCTCGCGTCTACAAGGCTTATCATACACGTCTGCACCGTGAGGATGCCGTCAAGGTCATTTTGTCAAAGGTTGCTCACCAGCCGGAATTCAAAATACGTTTCGAGCGTGAAGCGCAGCTGGCCGCCAGCTTAGAGCATCCCAATATTGTACGCGTCTATGATGCAGGAGATGCTAATAACCTGCCCTACCTGTCTATGCAGTATGTAGGGGGAGGTGTGCTTTCTTCGTTGTTGCGACAGGGCTACGCACTCGAACCCGGTAGGGCGGTCCGCTATGCGCTACAGATGGCGCGTGCCCTCCACCATGCTCACCAGCGCGGTATCATTCACCGCGATGTCAAGCCGCAAAATATGCTTATCTCCGCTAATGATCCTGGGCAGATCTTACTCTCGGATTTTGGCATTGCCAAACTCTTTGATAGCAGCCATGAAGAGACACGCATGAACCTGTCCCCCGCTGGTATTGCCGCTAGTGCTTCACTCACCAGCATTGGTCAGATCGTAGGTACTGCCTCCTACATGGCCCCTGAGCAATGTGAGGGGAAGGAGGTTGGTCCATACAGTGATATCTATGCATTAGGCGTTGTGCTTTATCAGATGCTCACCGGGCGACTGCCATTTCAAGCTGCTGAGACGACGGCGCTGATGTACCAGCACGTGAATGTACAGCCCAGGTCGGTACGGGACATCAATCCCAGCGTTTCTGAAATGCTCGCCCAGATTGTGGCCAGAGCGCTGGCCAAAGATCCCAGGGCGCGTTTCCGTACGGCAGAAGAGATGGCATTAGCTTTAGAGACTGCTCTCACCACCAACCAGCTCTCAACCATCAACTTGGCCAATAATCGGCCACCAGCGCTCGAAACACTAACCGCAACCCCATTTGTCGCGGCTCCTGTGCTATCCGCTAGCAGCGCCATCCCATACGCGCCAACAGCAAACATACCATCCCTCCCAACCAACATCTCAACAGCTTATACACCATCAGCTCCCATCGTCATTCCAATTCCACCACGGCGTAGAAAACTACCACTAGTCCGAGCAGTTGTCCTGACCACATTTCTTATAGCCATAGTTGTACTAGCTGGCAAGTTTCTATCACCAGCGGGAACTCCTCTCACGCCCGCACCAGTGCCAAGCGGAGCATTTGTCGATACCTTTAAGGATAACTACAACCATTGGCTCAACGGCAGCATTGCGGGTGGCTTAACGGCGGATGTCAGCAATAATCATTACACGCTTTCCTACGATAACGAACCCAATACACATTTTCCGTATCCCGGTTCTGTGAGCCAATTGTCGTCAAGCTTTACACTGACAACCCAGATCTCGCAGGAGGCAGGCAATACAGAGATTCCCTACGGATTGGCCTTCCGTATGCAATACAGCGGCAACCAGATGGTCTCCTGCTATGCCTTTGCCATTCATAGTAGTGGTGCATACATTTTTATGCGATATGACACGGCAAACGGCCAGATTCAATCGAGTGTGCTGGCCCAGGGTTTTGTCAGCCAATTCCGCAAAGGGCTGCATCAGAGCCATCAGCTTCAGGCTATGGTCAAGAAGAATACATTTAGCTTTACAATTGATGACCAAGCTGTGCAACTCAAGTCAGGTATGACGCTCACTGATGCGACTTATACAGATGGAACACTTGGACTACTGGTCTCTGGACCTAATTCGCGTTTCGTCGTTACGAGGGTGCAGTTTGATATTCCTGCTAGCTCATGAGATCTAATGTTAACAAACCTAAACATAAAAGTCATAGAGCTGTTTGTCTATTAGGTTGAAATGAAACAGCGGTCTGTGATATACTCTTATTTGTCTTCAATGCCATGCTCATCCTTCCTGGGTGAAGAGGACCTTGATAGGGAACAACTAAGACAATTCATCACGCCTAGAGTCCTGCTCATAGATGCCTCTCTCTAATATAGAACACTGGTCTACATATATTACCCTGATAACGTGACAGGTAGGATTTTTTGGCGTTTGATGTTATAGACAAATTGCAGCATAAGATGGTGTGAGGAATTTAAGTGTAGTAATATTTTCTTATAGTCATTGGTATGTGGCAAAGAGCACCAGAGAGGGGGAGAGGCACACTGCTCAGGGGGTCAGAAAATAGATGCTTGGCTTACATCTCATCCTGTGGATTAATGCAATTATGTGTAAAAACAGTAAGTTAGCCTCATCATTACAGCACGCGACAAAACAGCGCCTTCAAGTAAGCAGTCTCAGGCATGGCAATATTCATGGGGTGATCGACGCCATGGGTATACGTCTCCAACAATTGCACCGCGCGTTGCAGACGTTGTGCGCTCTGAGAGACAACCCCCAGCAGATCATCCATGCCGACGACGCCAGAGCAGGAACAGGTCAGCAATATACCCCCTGGTCGCAAAACCTGCATGCCCAATGTGTTCAAGCGGCGATACGCTTTCAGGGCTTGCGTACGGGCACTCTGTGATTTGGCAAATGCGGGCGGATCAAGCACAACAACGTCAAAGAGTTCCTGTTGACGCAATGCCACTTCCAGGTAGTCAAATACGTCTGCGATATGCAATTCGTGCAGGGAGGGATCGAGTCCATTGAGCTTAAAGTGCTCATAGGTCGCATCAATGGCCGAGCTAGAGATATCTACACTGCTCGTACGAGTTGTGGCATCGGAAAGCGCTGCGTAGAGGGAGAAGCCACCCGTATAGCAGAAACAATTAAGGATACGCTTGCCATGTGTATATTTGCGCAAAGATTCGCGTTTGTCCCGTTGATCTAGGAAGAAGCCTGTTTTCTGTCCCGCCCACGGATCTACTAGAAATTGCACGCCATTTTCGCGGATGGCTACTGTAGCTGGCACATCTCCTGCAACCACGATAGGCTCTTCAATTGCGAGTCCCTCACGGCGTCGTGCCTGGCTATCGTTGCGCAACAGGATACCACTCACTCCTGTCTCTTGCATTAATGCCTCAAGCAGAAAGGGGCGCAGGCGCTCTATACCGGCGGTATGAAGTTGGGCAACGAGGATATCGGCGTAACGGTCTACGACTAGTCCTGGCAAGCCATCGCCTTCTGAATGGATGAGACGATAGGCATTGGTGTAGGCTGGATCAAAGACCTGCCGCAGTTCTAGCGCACGCCGCACACGCCGCCGCAAAAAATCGGCGTCAATAGCCTCTTCTGGATCACGTGTCAGAATGCGAATGGCGATATCTGTGTGTGGATTATAATACCCGCGCGCAATAAATTGACCAGTGGAGGATTTGACATCAACTAGTCCACCTGCCTCAATCCAATGTGGTGGTTGCTGCAATGCACCAGAGAATATCCAGAGATGCCCACCTGTTAAGCTCTCTTCACGATGGGGCTTCAAGCTTGCCGTAGGATAACGAATAGAAGGCACAGTACCACTTACTCCTTGTTTTTGATATATGCCTCATTATCTCACATCTGGCTAGTAGCCGAACAGCGAAGAATAGATAAAGTTGCCAGAGTAGTGTTACCCACTCTGGCAACTTTATCTATTCTTCGCTGTTCGGCTATAACCTGAAACGCTACGGTTGCTGTTTCTTTAACCTGATAGCCGCGATAACGGGATCGGTATGGTGTTCCGACATACGAACCTCGGCTTTACGGAGATTGTATGCACTATTGATCAGGGCAATATGGGTATAGGCTTGTGGATAATTGCCCAAAGCTGCCCCGTTGGTACCGTCGATCTCCTCTGAGAAGAGGCCAAGACGCCCGGCATACGTCAGCAAGCGTTCAAAGAGCGAACGCGCTTCATCAACACGGCCCTGCATCGCCAGATTGTCAACCAACCAGAACGTACAAATGGTAAACGTCCCTTCATCGCCGTGCAGACCATCGTCCGCTTCCTCTGGTTTATAGCGATAGACGAAGCCATGGTCATCGGTCAACTGTTCCATAATGCGATCTATCGTCGAGCGCATACGTGGGTCGTCGGGGGGAATGAAACCCACTAATGGCAGCAGCAGATTCGAGGCATCGAGCGTGCCATCGTCGTAGGACTGCGTGAATGCACCAAGCACAGGATTGTAGCCATTCGCCAGGATATCGGCACGGATCTGGTCGCGTATCATGCGCCAACGGGGTAGATCAGCTACCAGCTTCAGTTGCTCTGCCGCACGAACGCCGCGATCCAGCGCGACCCAACACATCACCTTTGAGTAGACAAAGTGGCGTAAGCCGCCGCGCACTTCCCAGATGCCACAATCCTTCTCGTGCCAATGAGTGCAGACATGCTCGACCAGCGTACACATCAGATTCCACAATGGACCTTGCAAGGTCTCGCCGTAACGCTCAAAACCGCCCTGGCGTCGATAAATGTGGATGCAATCCAGTACTTCACCGAACACATCGATTTGGCTTTGCTGAGCGGCACCGTTTCCAATACGTACAGGTTGGGAGTCACAATATCCGCTTAGATGATCCAGCACATACTCGGTCAGCTCACGCTCGCCACGAATGCCATACATAATCTGCAAATCTTCGCCACTCTTATAAGAGAGCCGTTGTAGCCAATGTGTAAAGGCGTGGGCCTCGTCCGTAAAGCCGAGTACATTGAGTGCATACAACGTAAAGGTCGCGTCGCGTAGCCAGGTGAAGCGATAGTCCCAGTTACGCTCACCACCGATGCCTTCGGGTAGGGATGTCGTGGGGGCCGCTACAATAGCGCCAGTGGGAGCATAGGTGAGCAGCTTGAGCGCGAGAGCACTGCGTTGCACCCATTCAGTATAGCGTCCCTGATAATTGCAACTGGTCAACCAGCGACGCCAGCAGTGCAACGTATGGGCTAGTTCAGCTTCAAAATTGCGTTGTGGCAATTCCTCATCGACCAGACGGCGTGCGGCTTGCAGCGTCCGTCCCATGCCAATGACAAACATCAGGCGCTCGCCTTCGCGCAACGTGAACTGAGATGTAACAGATTGGTGTGGCTCATCATCAAGCTGAGTCATTTATCATCGGGAGCTAAGAGGATCTTACTAGGAGATGCAGCATAATTTGGGCTGACCTTGAGCGTCATTGTGACTGGCATCTCACCATGGGTACACTCAACAATACGCACCAGACAGTGACACGAACCATCCTCACGCGTCCAGGTATTATTATTCATTCCCTGGTACGGCCAAGCGCTTAATGTCTCCACTGGCATAAAGTCGGTGAGCACGATCTCACCATGAATACTGGCAAACTTTGTTTGCAGTACATTGCTGCTACGTAGGTAGCGCTGTGAGCCCGGAATTGTTCCTTCAGTGGGAGTGATCTGGAAATATCCACCACGTTGTGCGTCTAAAAGACGGCAAAAAATGGCAGGGCTATCAAAGTCGGGTAGACATCCCCAGTCAACAGACCCATCTGGTGCAATAAGCACCACTGAATGGCAATCTCCAATGACCCCATAAGAGTTGATGGGTTGATAAGCGCGATTGTTTTCGTTCATCCAGGCCATTGTGATACAACACTTCTCTCTTAAAAACTAGGAGATCAACTTCCTTGGAAAAGTATTAATAACCCTTAAAGGGAGATTAAAAACGGTGCCTATAACAGGAAAAGACGTAGATACGGGGTGAATAGTAACAAAGTCGTTACAATGTTTTTCACATTTATTTTTTCTCAGTACTACGGATGTGGTTTCGTCCCTGCTACCATTTCCTGTTATGTCTCCCATTATAGGCACCAGGAAAAATGCCTATGCTGGTTCCTCAACCAAGATAGCCTATAGGTGCTATGACATATTCCTATGAAGCTCAATAAAATAGAGTTTTCTGCTAAAAAAAGACGGCATTTGTCTGACTTTATGCGACTCAGCAACAAAAAAGTTGTAGCAATGTCACATCAATGTATCACAATAAAATCATAAATAGCAATTACCGGAAACACCATATACAGACAGTACATCGATAAATTCTTTGCCTAGGTGTATGAACAGCGTCTATGGTCCTATCTTGTGTTCTCCTAGAGACGCAGCTTTCCCGGCTTAGCGGTGGCTACTGTCTGTATACGGATCAATGGGCTTGAGAAATGAAAAAAGGCTATGACAGCCACGTAGTTTTCATAGAAAAATGTGTTGGTACACGTGTGGGGCGCGTTATTTGGGGGAAGCCTATGTAGACAAATCCCACAATGTGATCGTCAGGGGTCAGGTCAAACCAGCGTTTAACCAAGGGGTCATAAGCAGCATCGCCTGTACGCCAGATAGTAGCCAACCCCATCTCTTCAGCGGCCAGCAGCATATTCTGCGTGGCAGCTGCCGTGGCGGCAATGTTTTCGATGAGATTTCCTGCTAATTGCTGTGCCTTGGGAATAGTGACGACGATAATAACTGGTGCTCGTAGCGCTTTGTTGCGCTCTTTCCACAGTCTTGCCTCTGCTTTGTCATCTATGGCTCCTTCCATGTGTAACCGTAGGGCAGCGGCCATCACAGCGCCGAATTCCTCACGTGCTGCTCCAGTGAGTACGAAGAAGTGCCATGGTTCGGTTACATAATGGCTTGGCGCATAGGTGGCAGCCTCTAGCAGTCGTTCAATCTGCTCGCGTGTAGGTTCTTCTTGGGTTACTTGACCGATGCTACGCCTACGCTTGATAACTTCAAACAAGCTTGCGCTTGTGGCACTCATTACAGTACTCATAATAGTTGTCCTTCTATCTATAATTATAATTATCTTGCATTTAATGGCAGCTGTCATGTCATCCAATCATCAGCTTATCATGACCTATCTATTTGCCCGTGGATGGTCCATCAGCTCACAGGTGGCCTGACAACCACAATCTCAAGTATATGCAAGAGTGTACAATTTGCGCCAAGCGGTTTCAATGGAGTACGCTCACCAATATGACTTGTGGATATCGGCGATGATGCGGTTCGTGCCCTGCTGTTTTGTGCCTCGTTTGCGGAGCTGGGCCAAGCACAGGCTACAGCAACCACTGCCAACTGCTACTGCACATAAGGCAGGTATCAGATCTCCTCGTAAGAGGAAAAGGAAGGTCAATATATAGAGTAAGCTGGTAAAACCTAGCAGTAACTTCATTTGGTACATATCTTCTCACATCTCGTAGCTGCACAATTCATTGTGCCTGATCCACGACAACACATCTTAGGCCATGCTAAATCAGAGTTTCTTACTCTGATATTAGCATGGCCTAATGTATAAAGTCAAGGGAAGAATGGGAGTTTTGAGCTTAATCGGTATTATTCATGCCCTGTACCGTCTCGAAGAGGAACCATGTGCGACGTTCGCTCTGGTCGATGAGGTTTTCCAGGACGCTGGCTGTTGCGACATCGTGGTTGTGCACGCATACCTCGTGGGCGGCGCGCTGCATTTGCGCCATATGTTTGTTATCCTCCATCAGTCGCCGGGCCATTTCACCTGCTTGCACAAAATCACTATTGTCAGCCTGGATGGTCTGCAACTGACTGATATGGCTGATGCTGCGGATAGTGGTGCCCCCGATGCGCCGCACACGCTCGGCCAAT
>VBJK01000122.1 GCA_005879655.1 Chloroflexota bacterium
GGACTAGCGACGGTACAACAATTTCTTATTCCGCATCTGGCACCTATTGCCGAGAATATCGTGAATAAACGTCTTTTTAAGGATAATAAATCGCTCTTCCAAGAACTGGCCCAGGCCCACGAAGGTATTACACCTTCCTATCGACTGGTAAGCCAAGAAGGACCATCCCATAACCGAGAGTTTACTGTAGAAGTACTCTTAGGTGACAAAGTCGTTGGTCGAGGCCAGGGCAAGAATAAGCAGACTGCGGAGCAAGAAGCGGCACTGCTCGCGCTCCAGCATCGAGGATGGGTCTAACGGCGGTTCAGAGCAGTTGTACTTATAGAGGGGAAGCAGGGGGAATATATGCGACTGGAACCAAGACCGAGACCAGAGCAAACGGTACATGTCAATGCACGCCTTATCACTTCCAGCACGATCTTACAGTTATCATCCGATGAACTGGAACGCGTGGTGAGCCAGGAACAGATAGAGAATCCCACACTGGATGTCGTGGAGCAGAGAATTTGTCTTTTCTGCGGAACAGCTATCTATGGGCAGAGCGGGCAACTCTGTTCTGCTTGTGGACAGTTTGCACACTCTACGCAACCGCCAGCGGAAATGACGCCGTACGGGTGTCCTACCCTGACACAATGGGATTATCAGCAGCAAAGCTTCTATGATATCGATAATTATGGCTTTGTAGAAGTCGATCGCGATGATGAATATGATCCAATGGCACACATTGCCACCAATGAAACGCTAGCCGAGCGATTATTGCAACAATTAGAGGCGATTGTGCCGCCGGACGATGCAGCAATCGCCGAACAACTCGTTGGGAATCTCAACGAGCGAGGCTACCTGGATAGTAGCGTTGCAGAGATCGCAACGCACCTTGAGGTTGCGGTTGAGCACGTTGAATATGTATTGAAACAGCTACAAACACTAGAGCCATTAGGCATCGGTGCGCGTAACGCCAAAGAATGTTTGCTGATCCAGTTAGAGACATTGAGTGAACTCAATCCACCTCATCCTCTTGCTTATACACTAATAGATCAGCATTTCGACCTGCTTGGACACAACCAGTTCGCCAAGATCGCGCGCAAGCTGAAGGTATCAGAGCAGGAGGTGAGGCAAGCTAATGACTATATTCGCAGTACGCTCCATCCTTTCCCGGCCTATGTCTATCGCTCAGATACGTCCTATGCGCCGTACAGCGGTGCCACCTATATACGCCCAGATATTATTATTCGTAGAGGCGAGAATGGCCTAGAGGTGGATCTGATCGAGGAGAAACGCTATCACTTTCAGACCCGCTCCAGTGGCAACAATCACGATGGGCACCATCTGCTAGATCTGCGCGATAGCGAAGTACAACGCTACATGAATCATCATAGTGATCGTGCGAAATTTTTTGTTGATTGTATTCAACGGCGCTGGAGGACCTTACGCAGAGTGGCGGAACTGGTCGTCAACTACCAACGAGAGTTTCTGGAAAAGGGTCTACGGCGCTATTTGCGCCCCCTGACAAGGGCGGAAGTAGCCACACGTCTCAATCTTGACGAAGGAACGATCAGCCGAGCTACCGCCAATAAATATGCACACTTGCCAAACGGTTGTTTAATGCCGCTCGCCGACCCAAGCGTCGTTTAAGCGATGAGGAGCTGGCACGCTTGCTTACGACACAGGGTATTCCGATGGCGCGGCGCACGGTGACGAAGTATCGTGAGGATATGGGGATTGGCTCTTCGCGTGAGCGATGAGCATCACCCCTTCAACAACGTTACAGCCTCATCAGGCACCGCATAAACCGTACGCTCGCGCTCATAAATTACCATACCAGGGCCACCACCCTTCATGTGACGCACGTGCCGCTGCAACGTGTAATCCACAGGCACACTCGTACTCCCCCTGGCCTGACTATAGTAAGCAGCAAGGCTAGCGGCTTGTGCGATTGTGCTACTCGGAATAGTGCGGCCAGCTGCTTTAACGATGACATGCGCGCCAGGCACACCGCGAGCGTGCAACCACATATCATTGGCCGTAGCCTGCCGGAACGTCACCTCTTCGTTCTGACGGCTATTCTTGCCCACTAGCAACGTAAAGCCATCACCACTCTGTAGATAGAGCGGTACACCACCTCCCGGCGGGACTGTTTTACCCTTCCCTTGCTTACCACCCTTGCCCTTTTTTGCCGCCTTCAAGACCTTTTTATCCAGAGCTGCCTTGCCGCGTATATAACCAGCAGCCTGTACCTCTGCTTTGACTAGCGCGACCTCAGCTGGCGTCTCGGCTAAGAGTACATCCGTTAATAACTGCTCCACCGTGGCCAGTTCTGCCACATTCTGCTCAATCTGTGCGGGCACGAGCGTCAAAGCACGGCGCAATTTATGATACTTGTTGAAGAGTCGATTTGCATTGCCGACAGCATCGAAGCGTGGATCAAGAGGCACCGTGACTATAGGATAATTCTCATCGCTATCGTGCTCAAAGATGTTCTGTAGAGCAACGCTGTGCTCTCCTTGCTGAATTTCGTTCTGATGAGCTAATAGCAGCTCTGCCTGTAAACGGTACTGCGCTGCTTCCTGCGAGGTCGCTAGCTCCTGCTGCAACAATGATGCTTTACGCAGACATCGCTCACGTTGCGTCTGCAAGATCTTACGTAGGGGTGCACGTAGGGTTTCTAGTGCATCGCGCCATTCAGCACGCGCATAGTACTCATCGAGTAGCACATTGATAGACGGCATATCGCGCACACGGAGATCGGCTAGCTGTGCATATTGTTCTAACGCATATGGAGCGAAGGCAACAGGTGTTACGCGAGCAGTGGTTGTAGATGCGTCTTGCCCACGCTCCACCCGCTCAACTAATTGCGGACGCCAGCGCTGACTCTCATACAGAGAGGCCAATTCGCGCACATGCCAGGCCAATGCTTCCCAAATGTTTTCATCGGCTAGCGTAACGACTGCTTCGGCATCCTGGACCGTACGATACACGGCTTCGCGGGCGAGCAAGGGACTACAACCAGCGAGATGGCGGGAAAGGAGCTGCCATAGTTTTGGCTCAACGGCCAGGGCACCCACAAGGGATGCCCCTACAATGGATGGATGGGCTTGTGAGGCGTGTTCGTTCCATTGTAGGGGCATCCCTTGTGGGTGCCCTGGAAGCTTCGCGGTTACTTTTCCTTTCTTTCTCGTTGATGGCTCTACGCTCTGCTCGGTAGCAGCCATGGCAAGCTGAGTAGCCGTCACCTGCATAGGATCAAGACGTGCCAGAGCCTGACCGGCTACCATCCGTTGCTGTGGAGGAGGCGGCACGTAAGCAATACCCGCAACAATCACACGATAGCGATTGACCTCCGCGCCAACCCGCTTCAGACTCCCCAAGATCAATCCTTGCTCATTGCAAAGGATAATATTACTGAGGCGACCCATAATCTCGACAATCAGCCGAAAGCGCGTACGCTCTTCACTCTCTGGACTGCGACGATACCCCGCTATAATCTCCAGCACACGCTCCCAACGCGGTTGTACAATCGACTCGATGCGCGCTCCCTCTAGATGTTTGCGCAAGAGCATCACAAATGGTGGCGGCTCACTAGCAATTTTGGGGGGTTTGAAAGTGGTTAAATGTGCACGTGCCAGTTGAGGATGTGCAGAAAGATAGAGCCAGCGATTAGCACCTCCCTGACTGGCAGTCCCCTCTATACTCGGACGAGCAGGAGCATAACATTGCAAAGCAATAGCATACTCAGTTGGTTGAATAATAGTATCTATGCGCGCACCAAGCAGCAAGGCTCGCCACTCGTCAGCGAGCGCCGCTATAGTCATAGCATCCACATGCATATGAGATTCCTCCCTATATCTTTCCATAACTCAGCATTAAAAACCCATTAAACAACTATCTTGCAACAGAAATTCTGTTGTACAATAGCAACACGAGCACTCGTTTCTCATATAGCTGTGGTATGCAATACTCAGCTATAGGCCGATGGTGCTCGGCGATGAACAGTAAGCAGTATAACAAAACTGCTGTCTGTTCGTACATCAACCCCCATTAGATTTGGCAGCCAGGAAGAGAACCATGCGACTTGAGATAGAGCCAGCTACTGTGCCTCAGCAGCTATATGCAGCGTATAGCATCAAACCGCCCCTGAAACAAGGATTACTTTTTGTCCTTTCAGCTCCATCAGGAACAGGCAAAGACACAGTTATTCAAGCCCTTAAAGAACAAGGAATGAATTTTCATGTGGTATCATCTGTTACTACACGTAGCCCACGCGTCGGGGAGAGTGAAGGAAATCCATATCACTTCGTCAGTAAAGAAACGTTCGATGACATGGTCAACCATGACGAACTTCTAGAGTACGCCAAAGTACATGGCAACTGGTATGGGCAACCAAGACAACAAATCCGAGATAATTTGCTAGCGGGCCGTGATGTGCTGCTTAAGATTGATGTGCAGGGAGCAGCAACGGTACGTCAAAAAGCGCCTAGGGCCATCTATATTTTCCTGGTCCCCGGTTCAATCGAAGAACTTGTCCAGCGCCTCACACATCGACAGACAGAAACAGAGACTGAACGACAACGCCGTCTGAGCGATGCTCAACTAGAATTAGCTCAGCGTCACTACTATGACTACATTGTAGAAAATCGGCAAGGACGCCTCGCCGAAGCCGTTGAGAACGTACGTGCCATTATTCTCGCTGAGCGCTGTCGCACAAACCCGCGTTACACAGATCTGTAACAATAGTAATGGGGCATTAGCTGTAAGTTTTCCCTGAAACCTGTAATGGCAGGGAATACAGTATGATACGATGATATGTGAGCAAGGAGGAAAGGTCGTATGCAACTGATAATGGATGCGTTCTTTCGACGTGTGGCTAATGGCGAGGCCCCAGGTTTCCCCAGAGTGCAACCACGACATAACTTCTTTACATTAGTGTACCCAGCGATGTATATTAAAATAGAGGGAAATACAGTACTTCTGCCCACAGGTGGAAAAGGCAAAAAGAACAAGCAATTTCCCATTATTTACGCAAAGCTCACGGAAGATGCGGCCAAAGGATATCGAGAAGTAGCGATAAATCTAGATGCCAGAGGCAATTACTACGCATCATTCGTCTTCAGCAAGAAAGAGGAACCCCAAGAACAAGGGAAAGTAGTAGCCTTTTCTTAGATGAACGCGATACATCCAAAACGTGTAGTTGCTGTTGTAACGTGCAAGACATGCCACTGCACAAGAGGACCTATCGCTGTACAGTATGTGGACTCGTTATGGATCGTGACGAAAATAGTGCACGAAACATCTTGATGAGGTACCTTGCCCGGCTTGGGCCACACACTCCCATTGTGGAATGCGGTGTACTGCATGAGAATGGTCACAGCGTAGAGGTCATGGAGTCCTCCTGGATCAGTCAAGTGCAGCAATTAGAACTGTGGTGAACTCGTTTCACTACGTTTTGAAAGGCAGACTGTCCTAAATGTTAATAGAAGATACCGATCCACGCTTTAACAAAAGCGAGGTGATAAATAGAAACCTTGGCATGGAATTGATTCGTGTCACTGAGGCTGCTGCGCTCAGTGCTGGACGCTGGATGGGTAAGGGCAACAAAGAAATGGTTGACCAGGCCGCCGTTGATGCCATGCGCCACGCCCTCGATGGCGTTGATATGAACGGGGTCGTGGTGATTGGCGAGGGCGAAAAAGATGAGGCACCCATGCTCTACATTGGAGAACAGGTAGGCAATGGTGCGTCTCCTCATGTGGATGTCGCCGTCGATCCCGTCGATGGTACGCGCCTACTCTCACTTGGTCTGTCTGGAGCCATCGCAGTCGTCGCTACAGCTGAGCGAGGTACGATGTATTCAGCACCGCCGGGAGTCTTCTACATGGAGAAAATCGCGGTCGGACCTGCGATGAAGTATGTCGTCGATATTAATGCCCCCGTGGCCGTGAATCTGGACCGTATTGCTCGTGTCCGCGATTCCCGTATCGACGATCTGACCGTGGTGATCCTGGATCGTCCACGCCATCAAGAAATTATCAGACAGGTGCGCGAAGTAGGCGCACGCATTCGCTTAATTAGCGATGGCGATGTAGTTGCTGCCATACAGGCCGCCATGGAAGATTACACTGCTGTTGACATGCTGATGGGCATTGGTGGCGCACCTGAAGCTGTGCTGGCCGCAGCTGCCATTAAATGTATTGGCGGCGAGATCCAATGCAAGATCTGGCCACGCAATGAGCAGGAACGAGTCAAGCTCACAGCAGACGGCATTGATCTCAATCAAGTATTTCGCACGGAGGATCTGGTCAAAGGCCAGGATGTCTCCTTTGCCGCAACCGCCATCACCAATGGCGAACTGCTCGAAGGGGTACAATACTTTGGCTGGGGAGCACGTACCTCATCTTTGATGATGCGTTCGCGCTCAGGGACCATACGCTACATCCAGGCACGCCATAAATGGCGCACAAATGGCAGCGGCGTTCCTAGAAGATAGAAAATAGCTGCTTGCTCGTTTACCATAGATGCACCGTAACTGCTCAGCGCCCTAGTGCAGAAACACGAGAGGTGGTAGGGATTGGGGGTGGCATTTGGCGAAGCCTCGCCTTTCGGGGTTTGGGGTGTCCCCAAATGCTCCCATTCCCCAAAAGGTTTTGGGATTCTGCACTAGGTGCTGAGCAGTTACTGCTTGCTAGAGGTTACTGCCGTCGTTGGCGTTGACAAACTGTGGGAGAACTAGTGCCAGGCTAGAAGCGATCAGCGTACCAACTCCGGTTGGCGCGTCCCAACTAACAACGGCGTTAAAACCATCCACAAAGACAAGGTTGTTGTTGTCATCCTTGAAGAGGAAGGGATTGTTCCCCGACTGAATGTCATGGAATGTTTGTGCATAAACGATCGCAATCTGGTTAATACGATAGAGAGCGTTATTGAGGAAGCCCAGTCTCTTACCAGCAACCTGGTCAAAAAGGGCGGCAATACCCGCAACGGCAGGTGCTCCCAGGCTAGTACCACCAACAGTGACCAGCAATGTTTGATTAGGCATTTGCGAGCCTGCAACAACCGGGACACCAGTCAACGGGTCGGCATCAAACGAGAGGTCAGAGACTCCCCTGGCGGTCCCTGGAACGCTCTGTTGATAATCTGGCTTGCGAAAAATATGACTGAAACCACCTCCGGTCGCACCATTGCCCTGATCAGCCTCATTCCACACAGTCTCCGATTTATAGGTGCCAGTCTTTCTTTCAGCCAGCAATGTCGTTCCCCCGACGCTTGTCACCAGGGGATCACTGGCTGGATAAATTACCCCTTGTGTTAGGGTTACGATATTGCCGTTGACATCACAATCACCGGCAGCCGAGCCACTATCGCCAGCTGAGGCGAGCACCGTCTGTTCCTGAGTTCTGGCCTGTTGGAAACTCGCATGCATCTGCTGCCTTACAGTGGCATCAAAACACTGCTCTCCAAGCCCTAAACTCATAGAGATAACATCACCAATATTCTGCTTGACGGCAAATTGTAACGCATTGGCTATTTGCACCAATGAATTGTCTTTCGCTTCTATCACAGTGATAGCGGCATCTGGTGCCATAGCGTGTGCCCATTGGACATCTAGCGCGGCCTCGGTCGCAAAACCGTTCTGTCCTGCATCTTTGAAGTCAAAAGGCACGCTACCGAAAGGCGCGAAAATGGTCACTTGTGTATCTGGCAACCCAAATAGTTTATCAAATATTTGTAGATCTTTCTGTAGCGTGGGGTACTGGAATGCCTCGATCAGGGTAATACTGCGACCTTTCCCAGTCGTACCGGCGTTAAGCAGCGACTGTACTCCATATGCCTGACGCATTTCCTGTGGCGTATAGCAGATCGGCGCTACCGTACTCCTCAGACATGCCAGTAACTCGGATGCAACTGGTGTCTTTGTAGTTGCAATGTTGACCGACTGTGCCCACATAGGGCGTAACGTCAGGATACTACGCAGAGTTGTAATGCTCTGAGCATTGCTTATAGGTCCATTTGCAGCACTCACATTTTTTGGTAGATGCACTATTCCAGTTCCAAATAGGATACTGAGAATGATTGTGCTTATGACAAGGGTAGTAGGCAGGAGATAAAGGATATATCTCCCTGGCTTTTGCATAGTTTTTTACCTTTCATATAGAAGCTTTCACCATAATCATATATTAGCATATTTTACTTTTTTCCTGCTTTATGTATATATTACTGTGGCTAAATAGTACTGAATGAGGTAGACACTAGTGGATAGTTAGCTGCTCTAACACGCAAATTCTGTTCTACCTCTTCCAATACTCATAGGATAGACAAACATCGTTACTTGACTTACCGGAGTTTATGGAAGTCTTGCATCGGCTCCTCATGAGGAGTAAGCCACCCATTTCTCCTCATGAGGAAGGCAAGACTTCTAGCTGCTATAAGGGTTGCCCACCATCTCCACAAAACTTATATTTGCCCGGTGGCAATCTGCCACCACAATCTCCACAATAGGACAGGCTTGTTTCCCCCTGTATTGCATAGCGCTTGCAACCGCGACCGAATTTTCGCGCGCCGTCGTCCAAGGTCATGCCCATCGAGGTTCATCTCGCCCCCGATCACTGGTGGTAAAAACTCGCAGGGTATCCTACTCCTCCAGTAACGACTTGGCCGCACATTTGTGCAGAATGCCAACGTGGCAATGGAGGGGGAATTTTCTCGTTGATCATGGCTGTCCAACCATCTTGTACATTTGTTCATTTACAGCTCCCATGCTAGTCGATCAAGACTTTGTCAATGCCTCTTATGCACTCTTCTATACAGCATAATCAGACTAATTCACAAAACCACATTTTTTTTCGCGGGGTAACGATAAAAAATATTGTTAACGCAGTAGTACTTCAATACGCGCCATACGCCAATGATCTACTCTTTATAGCAAACGGGCTTTAATCTTGAAATGCGCGATAAAGAAGTTCAGCAAAGCTATTTCCTGCATCAACCTATCTACCGCTAAAGAATATCATTTCTCAGTAGTCCGGTAAACGACAAGAGCTTGACAACTACTAGACAACTTAAGGCGAAATGCGCAGGCTTAACGTGCGCAAGAAAAAATGGAGGATCGGTCAGAACAAGAGCCGGTAGCCCAAAAATAGCTCTGCTTTATAACTTGAGTAATTTCTCGATCACGGCATCCGCGACCTGCGAAGTGCCAACCGCATACTTCCCCACAGCAATGACCTGGGTAAGTGCCTTCTCAAGGCGACTTGCCGCATCGCGCTCGCCCAGATGACGCAACATCATGACCCCAGAAAACATCATCGCCATAGGATTGACTTTGTTCTGTCCAGCATACTTTGGTGCACTGCCGTGAACCGGCTCAAAAACAGCGTACTGACTGCCAATATTTGCACCAGGAGCGACCCCCAGACCACCAATCAGCCCCGCCGATAAGTCAGAGATAATATCACCATAGAGATTGGGCAAGACTAACACATCATACTGCTCAGGTTTTTGCACTAATTGCATACACATATTATCTACAATACGATCTTCATATTGGATGTCAGGATATTCTTTGGCAACTTCATGAGCAGTGGATAAAAACAGGCCATCCGACAGCCTCATAATGTTCGCCTTATGCACCGCTGTCACCTTACGGCGGCTATTAACGCGAGCATACTCAAAGGCAAACTTGACGATGCGCCGTGTGGCCATCACAGAAATGTATTTCATACTCATGGCAGAGTCAGCATCGAGATGTAACCCAGAGGTACGGGCAATCAAGTCAAGAATCTCTTCGTACTCAGGAGTACCGCGCTGGAACTCAATACCAGTATACAGATCCTCTGTATTCTCGCGCACAATCACCAGATCGATGTTTTCATAGCGAGAGCGCAAACCACGATAGGTCTTGGCTGGGCGCAGATTGGCATAGAGATCGAGCTGCTTACGCAAGGCGACATTCGCACTACGCTGACCTTTGCCAACCGGAGTCGTCAAGGGTCCCTTCAATCCTACCTTCGTACGCTTAATCGACTCAATGACATCTCTCGGCAAGACTGTTCCACATCTTTCTAGCACTCCCACCCCTGCTTGACGCACGTCCCAGTCAAACTTGGTACCAGTGGCCTCAAGAACTCGTCGTGTAGCTTCAGTAATTTGCGGCATGTCCTCCTCCAAATAAATACAGAAATCAGCTCAATTTAGGAGAATACTTATAGTATATCACATTATTGAGCAGCCGTTCTGCTTTTGCCTATTAATTAGCCGCTTTCGCCCCCCTTTTACGAGTAGCTGTGGTCTTTGTTGTCGTATTCTTTTTGGCCGCTGCCTTGCTAGTACTCGTTGTACGGCTACTCTTTCCACTAGCAACTTCAGTGGTTGCTCGCTTGGTGGAGCGCCGTTTCGGCCCTACGACCGTTTCGGGTACATTCTCTTCTTTCTCGACCACTGCCACAGCGGCCTTAGTGCGTGTTGTGCTACGGCGTGTTCCCGTAGATGCAGCAACCTCACCATCTGACTCATTGCCTGCCGTCGCCTTTTTGCCTGTCGTCTGAGCTGCTTTACGTTCTTGCTGAGGTTTCTCTTCAGCATTGCGTTGAGGAATGACCACTTCGGCGTAACAGACAGGTTCTTGCCCTACCTTCGGCACAACCATCAAGCCGCCACACTTGGGACAAAGATCGGGCACTGGACGCTCCCAGATGGCAAAATTGCACGTTGGATAGTTCACGCATCCGTAGAATAAGCGCTTCTTTTGTCGCGTTTTACGCTCGACCAAATCCCCGTGACAGGTAGCACAGAATGCACCAGTCTTATTGACCTCAGAGCGGCGGTAACGGCACTCAGGGAAGCCTGAACAGGAGATAAAGCGACCGAAACGTCCCGTACGTATTACTAGACCACGCCCACAATCTGGACACTGCTCATCAATCTCTTCGACCGGCTTCTGCACACGGTTCATCTCGGCTTCGGCTTTTTCCATCGTCACCTTGAAGTTGCCATAGAAGCCATGCAGGAACTCTGTCCACGAATGTCGTCCTTCTTCCACATCATCCAGCTTGCGCTCCATATCAGCCGTGAAGCTTGTATCCACAATATCGGGAAAATGCTTGTTCATGACCTCATTGACCGTTATACCAAGCCATGTGGGCACAAAGCGCCGTTGCTCCTGATCCACGTAACCGCGATCCTGGATGGTGCTAATAATGGGCACATACGTGCTTGGACGGCCAATGCCTTGTTCTTCTAGCTCTTTGATCAAGCTCGCTTCAGTAAAGCGCGGTGGTGGCTGCGTAAAATGTTGTTCTGGCTTCAAACCGTGCAGGTCCAACGCTTCATCTACCTGCATCTGCGGCAACATTTTTTCATCTTCCTCACGCGGCCAGACGGCATAAAAACCCTGAAATTTCAGATGAGATCCTGTAGCACGGAAGATATACTGTTTCGCCACAATATCTACACGTACAGTATCAAAGACCGCCGGTGCCATAAAACTCGCCACAAAACGCCGCCAGATCAGATCGTACAACTTAAACTGGTCCGCCGTCACATGCGCCTTAATACTTTGCGGTGTTAAGGCCACGTCAGTCGGACGAATAGCCTCATGGGCATCCTGTGTCGTCGCTTTGGCCTTACCTGTACGCCCAGCACCAACATATGGTTGACCATACTGCTGAGCGATAAAGCCTTTCACCATCTTCTGCGCCTCATCCGAGATACGGGTAGAGTCCGTACGCATATAGGTAATGAGACCTTGATGACCGCGTTCACCAATTTCAATACCCTCATACAACTGCTGTGCCAAACTCATCGTCTTCTTCGGCTTAAAGTAGAGACGCACAGAAGCATCCTGCTGCATAGTACTGGTGGTATAAGGCAGATACGGCTGACGACGCTGCTCGCGCTCCTCATATTTCAGCACACGGTAGCTCGCACCCTGTAAGTCCGCAAGGATGGCATCGCTCTCCTCTTTGGAAGAGATTTTAATGCGTCCCTTCTCTTTTTTCAGCTCTTTGGCCCCATTCTGCTCATCAGTAGGAACAGCTCCTTCGCCATTTTGCCCATTTGCCTCCTCACCCTCGCCAGAGAGCACATCGTTAAGGGACGTTATATCTTTCAGGCGCGTGATTAAGATGGCCTCAAAGCGTTCTTTCTGTTTCTGCTTGCCGAGCGTGGCCGTAATACTCCAATACTCTTCCGGCACAAAAGCCTGGATCTCCGCCTCACGATCACAAATTAAGCGCAGCGCCACCGATTGCACACGTCCCGCGCTAGTTCCTGACTGAATACGCCGCCAGAGCAGTGGGCTAATCTTATAACCAACCAGACGATCTAGCACACGGCGCGCCTGTTGCGCATTGAACAGGTCTTCATTAATCTGGCGCGGCTTCTTGATCGCATCCTGAACGGCCTTCTTTGTAATTTCATGGAAGACAGCGCGGTGAGGATTGTTCAGGCCCAGAATATTTTTCAACGACCAAGCAATAAACTCGCCTTCACGATCAGGGTCAGGAGCCAGAAACACTTCGTCAGCACGTTGAGATGCTGCCTTTAAATCCTCAATGAGCTTATCTTTATTTTCAATGACCTCATATCGCGGTGCAAAGTTCTTGCGCGTATCAACGCCAAGCCCCTTTTTTGGCAGATCAATAATATGCCCCATTGAGGCACGCACCTCGAAATCGCGACCGAGAAACTTCTCAATCGTCTTTGCTTTTGCGGGCGACTCCACAATCACCAATTTTTTTGCCATCGGCTCGTTCCCCAAACTTTATTACTTACAAGTACCAGTAGCACTAAACTTAACTCTAGCGCATTGTTACTTCTGAAACTCGTTTCTACCTGAGAATTATTCCCAAAGCATAGAATAGCACAGGATTGCAAGTAACTCTCTCTGAGATCCGCAACTAGCTGAGATAATTGCAGAATACCATACGCAGAGCACTGTTCAGCGTAAGTGTACGTAATGGTTCATCACAAGATAGCTTGACCCGCTGGGGCTTGCGTGCTATGCTGCAACCATCCATTATGATATCAACTATCCAAAATAATAATACAAGCTCTGACCTGTGAGGAATAGCATGCGAAAAAGTAAATCATCTCAACCAACTGCGCAAGAAGCAAGCGACGCATCACAAGAGCGCAAGATGAATCGCACGCCAGACAAACAGCCCGCGAGCAAAACGTCGATCAGCCAGGGTCAGCCCAGACACTCCCATCCAATCCGTGCTGGTTTAGCTGTCGTAGCGGGACGCACCGTGGGTGCGCTGAGCCGCCGCCTACATCTTGGCGGCGGAACCAGCATCGTAGGCATCGTGGCCCAGCGTATGTATCCTGAAATTGTGGAACACTTGGCAACCCAACTAGAACACGGTAGCGTGATAGTCACAGGAACCAATGGGAAAACAACCACAAGCAGCTTTATCGCCGCCATCATGAAAGATGCTGGTCTGAGCGTATGGCACAATCGTGAAGGCTCTAACCTTATGCGTGGTATTGCCAGCTCGCTCGTCATTCGTGCTCACCCCAACGGACGGTTAAAACGCTCTGGGCGTGCCATCTCTATTCTCGAAGTAGACGAGGCAACATTGCCTCAAGCCGTTCATGCTGTTGTACCACGCGTTGCCGTTTTCACTAACCTTTTCCGCGATCAGCTTGACCGCTATGGCGAGGTTGATAGTGTGACAACACGCTGGCAACAGGCCATTGCGATGCTGCCACCTGAAACAACGCTGATCCTAAATGCGGACGATCCCACCACGGCACAGTTAGGCGCAAATTTTCGGGGCAAGGTACTCTACTACGGGATTGACGATCTCTCGCTCGACCTACAAACTCAAGAACAGACAACACAAAGACATCAAGTCATCGATACACGCAGCTGCTCCAACTGTGGCAACGACTATCTCTACCAAGCTCGTTTCTACAGCCACATGGGACACTACACTTGCACCCATTGCGAGCAACGGCGTCCTCAACCCGATGTACGGGCGCTCACTATCCACTCAGACAGCTTTGACAGACAACGACTCACGATTGCAACTAAGGAAAATCAGCAAAGAGAGGTCGTTCTTCCTTTGCCCGGACTTTATAATATATATAACGCACTCGCAGCTGTTACGGCTGTCACGGCACTCAACGTAGATTGGGAACCCATCACTACCGGCATAGAACAATCCAAACCCGTCTTCGGACGCGGCGAACGTATTCAGATGGAAGGCAGAACAGTTCGCTTACTACTGGCCAAGAACCCAACCGGTTTCAATGAGGTATTGAGAACGTTGTTTGCCAATGAGACGCCACAACATGTGCTCTTTGTTCTTAACGACAATACTGCCGATGGACGAGACGTTTCCTGGATCTGGGATGTTGACTTTGAACGAGCTGTTGGCAATACGCGCACACTTGTATTAGCAGGTACCCGTGCACGCGACCTAGCACTTCGACTGAAATACGCAGGAATAGCACAGGAGAACATGACCATTATTCCTAATGCGCCACTGAAAATACAAAAACAGGCTATCATGCGAGAAGAACGCACAGCTGGCGCAAAGAAGCAGCGACGACTAACAGCGAAAGTGATAGAATCAAAGCTACCGGATGCGTACGGAGTCAAAAAGGCCATACTCACGGCAGTAGCACAAACCCCGGTAGGGGAAACTTTATTTGTTGTTCCAACGTATACAGGTTTACTAGAAATACATCGTGAACTAGAACAACGCGGCTTGACGCCACATTTTTGGGAAGGAAGAGACGCATGACGCACGATTTCGTCAAGCCTCTCACGCTTACACTCGGACATTTGTATCCTGATCAACTTAATCTCTATGGGGACCGAGGCAATATTCTGACGCTACGCCGTCGCTGCCAGCAGCGCGGTATAGAGTTACGCGTTGTGGGACTAGGAATTGGAGATGCGCTGGCTCCCGATGAGTATGATATGTTGTTTATTGGTGGTGGACAGGATAGAGAACAGGCCCCAGTAGCTCAGGATCTATACGAGATGAAAGGGATTGGCTTATGGGCGTCTATTGAGGATGATATACCAGTACTGGCCGTCTGCGGCGGCTATCAGTTGTTAGCACACTACTATCGGCCAGCAGACGGGCCAGAAATGCGTGGGCTTGGTGTCTTTGACGCATGGACTATCCATGAAGGCCCACGCACACCTCGTTGTATCGGCGATATAGCCATTGATTGGAACGGTACCACCCTCGTCGGCTTTGAGAACCATGGTGGTCGTACCTATTTAGGGACCGCTAAGCCGTTAGGGAAAGTGTTAAAAGGTTTTGGCAATAATGCTACGGATCATAGCGAAGGAGCTATCTATCGCAACGCCTATGGCACCTATATGCATGGCTCCCTCTTGCCTAAAAATCCCCATTTTGCCGATCATCTGATTACACTCGCCCTACAACATAAATATGCAGCTGGACAGACACTTGCTCTCATGGACCAGCCCGTACCACTCAACGGCCACATCCATGCCGAGAGCACAAGCCATATATCTATCCCATTAGCAGCGACAGAGCAGAAACCGTTGGAGTTGCTAGAACGTCTTATCCCTTTGGATGATACGTTAGAGTGGGAGGCTCATGCCTTCATACTAGAACGTCTTGGACTCAACAATGCAGCGATAGCGGCACTAAGAGCGCATACCAAGTAACCACTACCGAGGAAAGGCACTATGAGTTTTGATCGTTCATCAGCTCGTTGCTCATTCTGCGGTAGGCACTCATCAGAGGTCCGCCGTATGATAGCAGGGCCAGGAGCAGCCTACATTTGTGATGAATGCTTGCAATTATGCAATGATATACTGCACGATCCAACGCCGTTCTCCGCTAAAGCGCTGGAACTAGCGTCGCGCCCTCCTGTGGTCGTTGCCGCTCCACACATGCACGCCATTGAGCGCGAAGTACGACAGACAGATACAGATCCTCCACGCGTGGTCACTCTGGAGTTAGAGCAAAAGCAACAAGGCATGATCTTAATCTTGCACCAGATGCACTATTATCAGACACGCTTTGAACTCCACTACCTCTGGATCAGACCACCCCTCTCGACTGGCTTTGCCTTCGTGCCGCGTATTATCTTCTTCCTGAAAGACAATATGGGGACTCAATGGATGGGTGATCGTGGTGGTATGATTTTGGCACGACCAGATCTGACCAATGGCCCGAATAATGCTGTCTATCAGGGCAGCGCTCGCTTCCGCCCTCTTCCTTCACCAGATGCGCGCATCCTCACGATACGAGCTGCCGACCCTCTGGGACAATTTGAGAACCCTTCGCCCCAACCATGGCAATTTGAAATACAGTTAACGTAAGCACGCAAAAGCGGGGTGCAAAGGGGCCGCAAACCCCTTTACACCCCGCTTTTGCGTGCTTACGTTAACGCCTATGGTCGTTACTCTACCAGAGCAGGAACCAATAAACCGTATCCCCCTTCTTCCAGTCGATACATGACGTTCACACTATTTGTTTCCTCATTATAAAAAGGATAGAATGAAGCGCCACCCTTCTCCATCTGCGCGATGACTTCCTGATCAGACATGGGCCTGGTTGGAAGACGACGAATCTCCAAGATCTTGGACCAGATCTGTTCGTTTTCTTGCTCACCGACACTTGTATCCTCGACCAGCTCATCCTGCACCTGCTCCTCTTCCTCCTCAATAGAAGAAAGACGGCCAGAACGAGCCAAAGCCATGACCCTGACAGCCTGATGACGACGCCCCTTCGTCAGTCGATCCTTATGACGACCGAGCTGTGCCATCACTTTATCAATCACCAGATCCAAGGCAGTGGTTGCATTGACTGCGCCTGCTTCACTACGAATAGGATAGGTATTGCCGCAGAGTAAGACGTGCACAGAGTAACGATCCTGGGCGCTACGCGTCTTTTCTTCGGCCACAGTTACTTCCACGCGAGAATTATCGTCAACCAAACGCGAAAGTCGTTGCATTTTACGTTCTATTCGTTGACGTAGTTGTGGAGTAACTTGCATCTGTCTGCCTTTGATGATAATTTGCATAGTTCGCTTCCTCTTTCCGATCTAATACATGATTTCTCATAAACGAAACAGATGGCATTGCGTTAGAGATAGGAGTACACCCTTATTATACCACTCAGGTGACAAAGGGATGGGAAATTTGTCTCACTCTCACGTAACAAGTCCATCTCAATTTATGAGGTCTCTCATCCGTCACTTTGTCGGCGAATATTATGAACTATGTTTAATTTTTTCAGATGACAAATTCACACAATGTTAATACTTTGATGATATGATAATGGCGGTATAGACATAAATTTATGCATACAGCATCAACGTTATCTTCGGGATTGTCAGATAGCTTTGCAAGTCTGAAGTGGCAATGACCGCCGCTTCCTTTATCTATATCAGCGTATTTATTTTATGACGATCCCCTAGCGACCTGTGGAAGGGCAAGTGGTATATGCCAAATATACCCCATAACCAACACATTACCTACCAGTTGCAATATCGCAAGTGTGGCAAAGAATCATGCAGTACTTGTCGTCACACCCAGGGCCACGGCCCTTATTGGTATGCGTACTGGCGCGAAGGTGCCCGTTTGCGATCGGGCTATGTAGGAAAGGTCCATCCTAGCCTGCGATGCCCAACACACACGTTACCATCAAAATCAAAAAAAGAATCCGCTAGAGCCTTGTTGCATTCCGCTCTTGTCTAAGCATTTCCACGGGAACAAGGTAATACCTTTTTTCTCTCCCTCTAGTGGTACAATACTACTATAATAAGACAATATGGCAGTAGTAATATTGGGAGAAACCAGGTATGAGATGTCCTTTTTGTGGAGGCAACGAATCTCGGGTGAAAGACTCACGCGATGTGGGTGACGCGATTCACCGTCGCCGTGAGTGTGAACAATGCAAAGGCCGCTTCAGCACCTATGAGCGTGTCGAAAAAGCGCCTCTTATCGTTATAAAACGTGACCAACGACGCGAGGTCTTCGATCGCCAAAAATTGACGCTTGGTATTCGTAAGGCCTGCGAGAAACGCCCTTTGCCCGCCGGTGAAATTGAACATGTCGTGGCGGAAATTGAACAAGCACTTGATCGCTTCGGCAAGCAAGAGATCCCTAGTAGTGTGATTGGCGAACTAGTTATGGAATGCTTACGACGTATGGATAAGATTGCTTATATTCGCTTCGCTAGCGTCTATCGTTCATTTGGGGATGTTGAAACGATGTTTGCTGAAATTCAACAGTTGCTTAACAGAGATAAGGTTGACATGACATAGCGCTCACCTGAGCGTCATGAGATACGGGAAATTGCCCAGCTGAAACTTATTGCTTACATTATGCGTATCTTTAAATAAGTAAGCTTAGGTCACATATTTATGAGGTTTTCATATACAGTAAGCAGGAAAGGATGCTTTGTCATGAATAGCTTTCTGAAAGGTATGCTCTTGGGAGTTGGTATTGGCCTACTCATCGCTCCCATGAAGGGCGATGAGATGCGCAATATGTTGAGTGAGCGCGCAAACGAGGTACGTGGCTATTTACCAGAAAATGAGCAGATCGACATCTATCGTCAACGCGTTTCCGATCGTGTCTCTCAAACTACTGGTACTTTGAAGGGCTATGCCCAACAAGCGGCATCGAGCGTGAAACAAACGGCTAGCAATCTGAATAGCCTTGCACAGAATGCCACATCGAATGTCAAAGGCACAAGCCAAGACGTTGTGGATATGACCAGGGATACGGTGAAATCCACTAGCAACGATATCAGATAGCGCGTCACAAAAGATGGCTAAAGGAGCGAGGGGAAGACACGTTCTCTCGCTCCTTTGGCCATCTTTTGTTCCTTACACCCAGTTATGTACCTACTTGCTACAAGGTGATATAATCTGAAAGACATCCTACCTATATAGATAGGCGGAACAGTAGCAGTGTTTTATACTGGCTTCAAGATACTGGTGAGCGTTTTCTTTAACCTGCTCAATCTCCTGATGGGCGGGAATCTCCCACCTTTTACTTGTGTATGCGTGGTTGTTGAAGATCAGGGTCGCTACCTGATTGTCAGACGGCCTAAAGGCGATCTCGTCTTGCCAGGCGGCTTTATGTGCTGGCACGAACGTCCAGAGCAAACAGCATGCCGCGAATGTAAAGAAGAAACGGGACTGGATATTCAGCCAGGAGAGTTTATCTCTTATACCTCGCTCGTTAGCAAGCGCTTTGACCACATGAGCACGGTCAACATCGTACTCCAGGGCAAGGTGCTCGGTGGTAACTTGCACAGTAGCATCGAAGGGTTCCCTTGCTGGCTCTCCAAAGACGAACTACAGAGTGGCCAGCTGAATTACTCTAGTAGAGATGCATTTAACCAATACTTGCGTTTAATGGATAAAAGAGAGGTAAAGCCGTAGCCGCGTAATTTATTGCGCATGAGGTGACAGTTATGAAAAAAGGCGTAATTTATTGCGCATGAGCAACGAACGATTAAAACAGGCGCAATAAATTGCGCGGCTACAGCTTTTTAAACGAGCACGGCGCAATAAATTGCGTGGCTACGGCGCTATCTCTGTTTTTTATTTTTAATAAGAAAATTGGTGGAGAAACTGCCAGACCGTATCCTGTGTATTCAGCGACGGTGAACCCGTCCAAGAGTGTCCACCATTGCCTATACGATAATGCACAACCTCACTGCCGTTGGCGCAGGATTTCCACTCCGTTCCAGTTACGTCACCCTGGTGGTAGAAGTCACGCGAGGTCGCACTACACTTATCTATATCAAGCCAGAGATTCAAGTAATCATGTACCGCAGCCATACGTGTTGCTGTATTTCCATTATAGGGTGCATCGTGATCTGCCGCCCCATGAATCTCTAATACCGGCAGAGGCCGAGCAGGATGGCACCCACCAAAGGGATAATACGCGCCGGATACCGTGGCTACCGCTGCAATCTGGTCGCTCAAGGCACACGCCAGACGATACGCCATTCCACCACCGAGAGAAAAACCTGTAAGATACACATGATGCTTGTCAACACAATAGTTCTTCTCAAGATAGTTGAGCAGGTCACGCGTAAACTGTACGTCGTCGGCGCTACCTGTGGGACCATAAGCCCCCACGCCCGCGTTCCAAGATGGTGGGTCATCGACACCCTGCGGGAAAACCACGATAAAATTTTGCTTATCGGCTTCTACACTGAACTGTGTTGTATCTTCCATGTGCTTCGTCGTCCAGCTATAGCCATGGTAGCCTATTAAGAGCGGCTGAAGGATATACCCGTACGATGGCGGCAGATGTAAGAGGAACGTTCGCTGTAAGCCACCGGATGTAATAGCTACAGTGCTATCGCCGATTTGATGAGCCGGAGCCTGACAGATGACCGTTGGCGCAGGAGATTTCCCGGCGGCAACATTAGCAAATTGCGCGCTATAAGCTGCATAAGCTATCACGCTTAACAGGACGAACAAGGCAAGCACCATGCCTGCAATACCGACCAAACGGCGTATTGTAACGTGTCTATCAATCATTGTCTCTGCCATATACATACTATGAGATCTTGTAAAGAGAAACATGACTAACTCTTTTCATTTATAAGTAAGACGATGCACGGCATGATATGATCACATGCAAGTTAAATACCTTAGTGCCATTTGCAGGTGCCACACAATCTGTTATACTTGAGAACACTGATGCCAACATTGTCCAGAGAAGGAAACACCATTAAATTTTGAGAGCTACAGAGATTATACAGATCAATGCGATACAACCTGAAGCCGCCATTATCGAGCGCGCGGCAGAACTCCTACGCATGGGTGACATTGTCGTGTTTCCGACCGAGACGGTCTACGGGCTGGGGGCTGATGCGCTACAAACAGCAGCACTGGAACGCATCTTTACCGCGAAAGGGCGGCCCTATAGCGATCCCCTGATCGTCCATATCGCTGACGTAGGGGAGCTAGAGTCTATTGCCACCAATATTGCGCCAATTGCCTACCAACTGGCGCAAGCATTCTGGCCAGGCCCGCTCACCTTGATCCTGCCCGCCGATCCCCGCATTCCCAGGATGATTACAGCTGGTCTGCCCACTGTAGCGGTACGCATGCCACGCCATCCGGTCGCACTCGCCCTGCTTGCTGCACTCGCATCTCCTATCGCGGCCCCTAGCGCGAACCGTTTTATGCATGTAAGTCCCACCACGGCACAACATGCGATGAGTGATCTGCACGGACGTGTACCGCTGATCTTAGACGGAGGACCATGCACGGTAGGGGTTGAGTCAACCATTCTCGATCTGTGTTCAGCGCAGCCGACTATTCTCCGGCCTGGCGGTATCAGCCTCGAAGCATTGCGCACGATCATCCCAGAGGTCCAGATAGCAGCGAAGCGCACGAAAGAGAATCTGCACGAACTAGAGGCAGCAACGCCCCTGAAGTCCCCCGGCCAGTTGCTCATTCACTATGCACCAACCGTCCCGGCATTCCTGTTTGCAGGTCCAGCGGCGACGATGCGCATTGCGATGCTCAATGAAGTACAGCGCCGCATAGCACGAGGCGAACAAGTGGGCGTCCTGCTAGCCGATGAGGATGTTGCAAGTTTTCAGGATAGCGGCGCACACTGCTATACGTTAGGCAGTACAGCTGCACCAGAGCAGATAGCCGCACGGCTCTTCTCTGGCCTACGCACGCTCGAAGAGGCAGGCGTTGCTGTGATTCTCTGCCGCGATTTTGCCGAGCATGGCCTCGGTTTAGCAATTCACGATCGCCTGCTCAAAGCGACCGGTGGCAAGGTTTTTCGAGGATAAGCTCCACCGCCCCAGGGCACTTGCAAGGGGCAATGCATGAGCATTGGCTCTCCTCATTAACCATAAAAATGGGGAAGGATCAGCAATGAGAAAAGATCTCATTGACAGGAGCAAGGAGCCTTCAGCGCTTCTGTAAATGATGGATCTTCAATGCGATCTGTAAAGACAAACGCAATTCAGCATCTTCAAGCGTATGACCTAATATCTCTTCGATGCGGCCCAAACGATAGAGGAGCGAATTACGGTGAAGATGCATCATACGAGCCGTTTCACTCAAGTTGCCGTTACATTGAAAAAAACCCTCTAACGTTTCAATTAACGTCCCATCATTGCGACTATCATGCTGTAACAGAGGACCAAGCGTCTCCTGATAGAAGGAAAGCAGTTCGTCATGCCCATCGAGATAAAAGAGGAGGCGATAGATACCCAGACGGGCAAACGAATGAAGTTTACCCTCTCCAAAAAGCCGTCGTCCAATCTCCAATGCCTGTTGAGCTTCACGGAATGTTTGCGGTATACCCTGTAAGTTCTTCGCCACACGCCCGATACCACACGAGTATAAGAGACTACTACTAGTGCTACTCTTATTTTGCAGCAAACGCCCATGTACCCGTTCTAGACGGGAGAGTACGTTCTTTTCATTATCCTGCCCACTCTCTGCGCCATCGTGTGACTCAACCATTGGCAACAAAGCGATCACGCGCCGAGCGTCTGTTAAGATCCAACCAGTAGACCACACGCGCAGCAGTTCATCGCGTACACGCCTGCTCCACTGCCCAAAGGTGCCACTAGGGGAATGCTCTGGTTCCAAGGGAGAGATTTCAAAAACTACTACTACTTGCGGGGGCGTCAAGTCATAACCAAGGATACGTGCACGAGCTAGCATCTCTTCGGGCTGCTGATAATGTCCGTGTAGCACATCGGTAAATGCCTCAGCCAAGTAACGGCCCTCAACCTCACTCCGTTCGCGTTCACGCGCGAACTCAAGGGCAAGGATTGGCGCAACCTGACCAAGAATAATACGCTCCAGGTAATCAAAATCATCCTCGTAACCGATAAGGGAAATATAACCAACTACCTCATGGCGAATGAGAATCGGCTCCACTACACGCGTCAAGCTCTGTTGCCGTAGCACTTCATCGGTCAAAGGAGCCGCCAGCAGAAGCGTATCAGATTGCACAGGA
>VBJK01000123.1 GCA_005879655.1 Chloroflexota bacterium
ACCTGCTGTCATGTCTTTAGGGCAAGGGAGGGCATGGATACGCTGCATGAGCATGACCTACATGCTCAAGTCACCAATAGTTTTATGATCTTCGATCTTGCACATACCCACAAAAGTGCGAAGTATAAAATCGATAAATTGGAATGTTATGATGAAGGGCTGAATTACGCCTTGCTCTGTTTGCAGGATTGTCAGCAGTCTCCCCTGAGTGAGCGTGGTTTCCTAAAGCTGGCAGATGGGGATCAACCTTTGACACCCCACACCGAGCTTTCCCTCTTTCAGCATAGCAACAAGGATCAGCCCCAGCAGAGTACTTCTGGTCATTTTGTGAGATATGTTTCAGAGCGGCAAGAGAGTATGTTTTACAATGCCTCAACTGAGAAGGGAGCCTGTGGCGCTCCGGTACTTAGCCTCGCGAGTTGGGAAGTCGTTGCACTACACACCAGCGAACAAGAAACTGATGACCTAGCACAGGCCACTTTACTTAAAGCTATTTTGCTTCATATACAGCAAATACGACCTGATCTCTATCACAAGATTATCAATGCTCACTAAAAAGTGGAGAAACCATACCATCCCTCTAATGATCCACACCTTCTATCCCTGAAGCAGCTCCCTGGTAGCCACGCGCAGCGGCCCAACGTAAGACCTCCCCGGCAAGATAGAGTGAGCCAGTCGCACAGATCAGATCCTGCTCATTAGCTAGATCTAGCGCTAGTTCCATCGCCTGTTGACTATCTTCAGTTATATGCACCTTCACATGGGGAGCATACTCAGTGAATAATGCGCTCAACGTTGCAGTTGAGGTTGTACGCGCACCCCGCATACTAGTGAGCACAACACAATCTATGTCGGAGAGCGTTTGCACAATGCCAGCTTGATCCTTGTCCTTATTCGTACTCAGTACAATGATCATGTGCCGCAAAGTGAACGAGGAACGCAACGCCTGCACTAATTTTTGCATGGAATCGGCATTGTGCGCGCCATCTACAACAATAGTTGGCTGACGACCGACCACCTCGATACGCGCAGGCCAATGCACCGTTGCTAATCCCCTACGCAAGGCCGCTTCATCCCAGGTAACACCACGCTCGCGTAGCTGCTCCAACGTTGCCAAAGCCAGAGTAGCATTTTCAAGCTGATAGTGGCCCGCTAACGGCAGTTCCAGATCAGTGTAGACGCGCTCTGGCGTCCAGACCGTAAAATATTGGTGCAGTCCATTGCGCCGTTGCAAACGATAACGATAGCTTAATGGTGGTAATGCACCAGCATCTACCGCTGCCTGGGCTATATCACCGTCAAGGGAGCCAACACGCACCATACGTGCCCTCTGCTGCTGGCTTATCGTAGCAATAGCTAACAATGCGGCAGGATCTTGTGCAGACGTTGTAACTATACCGTCAGGCTTGATGATACCAGCCTTCTCTCTCGCTATCTGCTCCAACGTATCCCCCAATAGCTGCATATGATCATAGCTGATAGATGTAATGACAGAAACAAGGGGATGAGTAATATTCGTTACGTCGAGCCTTCCGCCTATGCCTACCTCCAAGACGGCATGCTCAACACGCTGACGCCAGAAATAGAGAAATGCCAATGCAGTACTTATTTCATAGGTAATAAACGAACCAAATGCATGGCTCGCCTGCACTTCACTCACCGCCAAGCGTAGTTCAGAGATCAGCTGAGCAACTTCATCGGCACTGATCAATCGTCCATTGACGCGGATACGTTCACGAAAAGTATGTAAGTCCGGTTGTGTATAGAGACCCGTGCGTATACCAGCTTCGCGTAAGACGCACTCAATCATTGCTGCCGTCGATCCCTCGCCCTTAGTGCCTGCAATAAGTGTACATGCATAACGTTCGTATGGATTGTCTAACAATGCCATAAGCCTATGCATACGCGGCTGTTTCTCGCCATGATCACGTGTAAACGTTCCACTACGCTCAAAATCACTAAAGCTATAGATATAAGCAAGAGCCTCTTGATAATCCACGAAGCATCACTTTCTTTTGCATCAAAAAAATGGTTTTACCTACGATATTGCAAAAGTTCCTCGCACAATGGCATCACTCATCTTGACGACGCGCATCATCTCGCGCACGTCATGCACACGCACAATATCAGCACCCTGCGCCACACCGAGCGCAACCGTGGCCGCCGTCGCCTCCAGCCGCTCGGATGCAGGTAATCCACCCAGTACATGACCAATGGTCGATTTACGCNNNNCGTAACTCGCCTAGACGACGCAACAATATCAGATTCTCCTCCGGCGTCGTACCAAAACCAATACCTGGATCAATGATCATACGCTCCCACGCAATGCCAGCGGCTAGCGCTTGCTCAATACTAGCCGCGAGAAAGCGCATGACATCACTGACAATCTCACGCCGCTGATAGCCCCGCATATTCGCCATCAAGATCACAGGCACACCGCGTTGGCTGACAAGCGTAGCCATCAGGGGATCACGCCGTAATGCCCATACGTCATTAATGAGACAAGCACCGGCATTCAGCGCATACTCGGCAACCTTTGCTTTATAGGTATCTATCGAGATGATCACCTCTTCAGGCAATACAGCACGCAACGCCTGTATCACAGGAATGACACGCGCCAGCTCTTGCTCAGCAGAAACGGGAGCTGAACCAGGTCGTGTGGATTCGCCTCCTACGTCGATAAATGTCGCTCCCTCGGCGACAAACTGCTGTGCCTGCGCGACAGCACGCTCGACAATGGTCTCGCTATCAAACGAACTCTGCGCGAGGCCGTCACCTGAGAACGAGTCTGGTGTGACGTTGATAATACCCATCACATAGGTACGTTGCCCCCATACAAGCTTATGATGTGCCCACACAGTAGGCGGTAAGTGTACTGACATGCAAAGACTCTCTCTACAAATATGTCTGGCAATGCGCACTGTTTAAGCGAAGTCGCCGTGCGGGCGATGGAAAGACAGGCTATCGCCAATGAGCATCATATCACGTTTCGTTGTCTTGTTAAAAAGGCGAGTCTGGTACAAGAAAGTTGCTTTGCCATCAACAACAAGCTATACTTTCCCTATAATATCTATGAAGGCACTATCAAACACGGACTATTCTATCATTGTACAAGCTTAGACAAGCAAGGGATAAAGCTTTATGAAAAAAGTCGGGAAAACCGAACAATATCAGGGGAATGTACAGATGACTCGTCGTTGCCACGAGTGCAATGAAGAGGCACTAGGGCGTTGTCTTGACTGCCGTTTTGGTTTCTGCCAGAACCATTTTCCCAAGCAGCAACACTCGCCCTGCGCAGAGAAACAGATGAAATTAGCACAGATACAGGTCTGCTATGTCTGTGGAGTTCCTGTTTACCCTGATCAATGGTCTATCTCCCCCACGTCACACTTCATTGATGAGTTTACCTGTCGTGGTTGCGGACGCTACATCTGCAACGAGCTACACACCCAGCATAAAGAAGAGGAGGTGATAGTTACACGTGATGGTCTGCGCGGCCATCGTTATCAATGTCTCATTCGCTACTGTGATCTTTGCGCGCCAATTGCTCGTGTTAATGGTATAAAAGGCTTGACGCGACTAATTGTTATTGCAGGCACATTAGCTGCAATCGTTTTCTTTTATTTTCACCCATAGCTCGCAATACTATTTGGAGAAAGTCAATAGAAATCTATGGCCCTATCATCAACTTTGCAATCTACGTTGTTGCGCTATCACTACCAGATTGATACTAGCCTACGTACCGTCATCGCTAAGGCAACAGAGCACACCTCAACGCGTGCTCTGGATGCCTTTTATGGGCAGATGCAATATCAGCTCGGCTGGGTAGACGCCAGCTTCGCGCCGACAGAGAGCAATACAGGAAAATTGTTGCGCCCCACTTTAGTACTTCTCGCTTTTGAGGCTGCTGGTGCATGGGGACAATTTCCAAGGGACCCGTCGGACGCATCATATTTAGAGAGAGTATTGCCAGCGGCAATGGCCATCGAATTAATTCACAACTTTACTTTGATCCATGACGATATTGAAGATGGCGATACTGAACGTCGTCACCGCCCCACATTATGGAAAATGTGGTGTGTTCCACAGGCGATTAATACAGGTGATGGAATGTTTTGCCTTGCCCGCTCTACGCTCTGGAGTGTGCTGGAAAAAGGCGTGGAAGGGGCCGTTGCGGCTCGTCTGGCTGAAAGACTGGATCGAGCAACCCTTACGCTGGCTGAAGGACAATACCTGGATATTAGTTTTGAAAGCCGTCAGGATATCTCTGTCGCTATGTACATTGACATGATTAGCCGCAAAACTGCCGCCTTGATGTCCTGTGCTGCGGAGATGGGCGCGCTTCTAGGGACGTGTGAGAATGTAACGATCGAGCGCTTACGTAGCTTTGGTGAGGCGGTCGGCATTGCTTTCCAGGTGCGTGACGATCTACTTGGTGTTTGGGCAACAACAGCCGAGCTGGGAAAAACTCCTGCTGGGGATATCTATCGCCGTAAAAAAAGCTTACCCATTCTCCATGCCATGGAAAACGCTAACACGAGAGATCAGCAGGTATTGCGAGCTATCTACCAGCAGACCGATCCTGTGAGACCGCAACAGGTAGAGGAAATACTCGCTATCATGGCACGAACTCAAAGCAGGGCATATTGCAACTCATTCCTCGCCCAGCATTGTGGCTTAGCCCGTACAACGCTGGCCAGCGTCCCTCGCCAGTGCCATCCACTCTCCCTGCGCGCGCTCGATGATTTAGAAACGCTAGTCCTTTTCATAGAAGCAGCCACGCGATAAATGCTTTCTGAGGAACGGGAATTATCGATTATGGAACAGAAGCTGCATGCTCAACGGGGAGCGGGGCGGTTCCATAAATATCGCCAAAAACCAGCAAGGATCGGGTCAAAGTTACCCGATCCTTGTGTATCTCTTTTCCTTATCACAACTCCTGTGTTCTATCAAACTAGTCCTAAATCCACATAGGCCAAAAGTCACTGATACAACTCAGTAAGTGGTGTCCCCTGCTTACCTCATAACCCCCTGCGACGTAAGCCGTCGCGAAGACTTTACGAAGCTATTAAAAGCTATGTCGTCGAAGATAAAGGGTTGGTTAGACGCTCAGGGGGATGACGCGCCCGCATCTACGGGCACTACTAGTCAATTTGATACACAACCCCTAAAATGCGAATTGGTTTCTTCATAAATCTCATAAGCCGACTCCTTTCGGATGTACTTATGCAAGGCATTGTAGCCAAGTGCCAGAGTCTCTTTATTCTCTGGTAGTGCCCCCTTATCGGGGACACTTTTATTATAACATACCCCTTCGGAAAAGTCAATGCTATTTTCCCCAATTTTTACGAAAACGTGGGAAATCTTAGTAGCCTGAGAGATCAGGTGGATTATTATATCTGGCCTCGCCACGTTCGTAAGATGGAGTGGTATCTACATCTCTCTGGGCCAGCCTTTCATTGGTAGTACCAGTAATCTCTCTATCCGTGAAAGGCTGACGCGTCGAAGATCGCCGACTCAGGTCAGGATCATTGTACATCGTCTCATTCTGTTGATTTGTCGTTGTACCTTTCGCCGCTGCGCTTTCACTATGGAACAGATAATTGGATGCATTGGGATCAAGGGCGCTAGCTGGCGCTTCATTAACCATGCGTGCAAAATGATTGAGATCATTCTGGAGCGCCTGCTCAAAGCGCTTACCTGCCCCCATCTTTTCACCAACATCGCCAATCATTCCTGCGGGAGGATTATAATTGACATAGACATCCACCTTCGTCTGGTTCGCGCCGATTGGTTCAAATGTCACCTTACCAAAGTTTTCGATACCGCTAGTTGAATGCCAGCCAACCTGTCTGTCAGGAAGCCAGTTCTCATTTACCGCGTCCCATTCATGGCGACCGACGATATCTGCCACCCAGTGACTTGTCTGCTGATCAGAGTACGTGACCTCCTTGACGAAACTCATAAACTTCGGGAAGTCAGTGAAGTGCGTGAACATCGAGTATACTTGATGAACTGGCGCGTTCACGGTAACTGACGCATGATGCGCTGCATAAGTTGTTGTCATGACTCTTTCTCCTTCATTAGCTATTTCTCCGATAAGACTTTCCCAAGAGCACTTCTGTCACCTGACAATGGTATGTCAGGTCAGCTATATGTACCGTCCTTGATCTTGCTCCTGCAAACCCATAAGGAAGCATACCATGGAATTTCTAGAAAATCAATAAATAAGAGGGTTGTCTTATTTATTTCTAAGCAATTTTTTATAGTACTTAAAAAAGCAGAGGATGAGATTATAACTGTTGTGTTTGCATTACCTCTCTACGGCTTCCCTCGATGGTAGAGGGCGTGCCTGCTCAGCAAGGATGGAGGGATTCACAAAGAGCATCCTCTATACGCCTTTCTTCTTTGTTAGTGCAGTACTATTATATATATTTGACCCCAATTGCGGTATATCAATCTTTCCACCATGATAGAGCCAAGAATGCGCGGTAGCACATTTGGTAATATAGACATAGGTACGAGCTAGTTGTTTCACCTCGTACTATTTTCTCTCATTAAACCGTAACGAAGTCCCTTTAGCAGACATAATGAGCACTAGGAGCGTCTGTACAGAGAACCAGCAAGTTGACGGTACTGTACCGTTTGCATAGATCGTCCCATTAGCAGTGTCTCAATTCTATTGAACAAGAGAGGTAACAAGCAATGGCAACTGCAACCTTAGAAAACAAGCTGAGCCGTGCTCTGGAGCTTATTGGTGGTACCATCGATCCAGAAATTGTCGAATCATATCAATCTTTGGAGGCACGTATTCTAGCTCAGGCTTTAGAGAATGTGGAGATTGCAGAACGTCGCTTACGTGAGATCCAGAAGCTAGTTGGCGATTTCAGCGAAGTCATGGCATAATGGGCGCAAATGGCGTCCTATGCTATGACTTCGCTCCTAACAGACGGTCTTCATCTCTTCTAGCGAACAGCTTACAAGCCGTTTTTCAAACTGGAGAGAGTGTATGTAAAAATGAGGTGACAATCTGTGCTGTTTCTGCGGGAGTTTCCGTTTCCATGAGTTGCATTCGTAGCTCCTGTGCTCCTGGGAAGCCATTTGCATACACTTTAAAAAACTTGCGCAGGGTCGGAAAATGCTTTGTCTCTCCCCAAGTATCCTGCCAAAGTTGCATGTGGTCAAGTAGCAGATGTAGTTTTTCTGCCGGTGTTTTGTCATGAAGCGTGATTGTTTCTGAAAAGAGGTAGGGGTCTTCAAAAATGCCTCTTCCTATCATGGCTCCGTCTGCTCCAGCTTCTGCAACTTTTTGTTTTGCATCACTGAGCGCTTTTATATCTCCATTGCCGATAATCAATGTCTCACTGCTTAGTGCATCTCTCAGCTCAACAACCGTTTTCAGTCTATCCCAATGGGCCGGAACCTTAGACATTTCGGAGACGGTGCGCAGGTGAACCGTTAGCACTGCCAGTTTCTGTTCAAGGACGAATTGTATCCACTCAAAGTCTATTGCACGAAAGCCTAAGCGTGTTTTGACACTCACAGGTATGATACCTGCCGCCCCTTCTTTTGTTGCGTCAATAATTTCTTTTGCCAGTGGTCGGTTATTAATTAAACCGGAACAGACTCCTCTACTTACTGGGCCTTGGGCGGGACAGCCCATATTCAGGTCAACCCCGTCAAAGCCCATGTCGATCAGCTTTTGCGCTGCTTTGTAGAAGTTTTCAGGACGGCTTCCCCATATTTGAGCAACGAGAGGCCGTTCCAGTTCAGTATATTGCAGCCGTTGGCGAACCACCCTTTCTCCTTTTGAGAACATGCCCTCAACATTGGTAAATTCGGTAAAAAAAACCGCAGGCTTTCCGCATCGGGCAATCACTTGCCGCAGGACGGTATCGGTGACATCTTCCATCGGTGCCAGGATAAAAATCGGTTTGGATAACTGCTTCCAGAAGTTTTTCATGCTGAAGATTCTACGCGCTGAGCTGTTGCTATGGCAAGTAGGGGTACCACGCGAAGCTACAGCAACTGCATTTATACCACCACTATCCCCATACGCCACTTACTCACCGCCACTTTCACCCCACGAATATACGCGGCCTCATCATTATGATCACTACCTGGAGCGTAGACCGGAATAATCTGATCCACCGTGTAGAGTCCCCACCGATCCACGTACGTATTGGCGATTAGATCGTACCAATCGGCAAAACCCTCCTCCCAGCTCTGGTAGGAACGATATCCCTGGTACGAAGGATGATTGCCACGCGCACGAATATTGCCCAACGAATGAGTTACCGTCGCAACACCCTGTCTACCAAATGAGCTTTCGCGCATAAAAAAGGCGAGTGCATAGGCCGGATCAATACTGTATTTCACTCCATAAGCGTACAACACCTGCCCCTTATTCTGCGCAGGTGATCCATAATATGCTAGCACACGATCAATAAATGCCGCCTCAATCGAGGGCTTACTTATGACAACATAACCGCTGGTCGGGATGTTAACCGAGCGAGGCTTGATGTGTAATAAACGAGTAAGGTCCACAGGATAGATAGAACTGGTGACAACACAGACTACAAGCGCGCAGAGCAGAAACAAGCAACCAAACGAAGGGATTGCTATATAATAGAAAATTCGTGACTTTTTATGAAAAATGTTATTAGCATGTTTTTGTATCTGTTCAGGTAATTTTTGAGTTGGTATAGTCGATAGATCACGGGTAGGGACAGGTGGTTTATTGTTCGCTTGCGTCATGGCACATCTTTCTTTTCTTCAAGACACCCGCTAAACAGATTGGCTTTGCCTTACATATACGATTGGGAGAGTGTTGGGTTTCAAGAAGCATTTGCTGTGGTTACACTGATAACAGTGAGATATAATAGCTCAAAGGCTGTTGACGCTCAGCGAGGAGCGCACCCTCTCATCAGGGTTTTGCAACAAAGGGGAAACAATGCCATGGCACATAGAACTACCGAACATCTTGCACAGGTACCATCCGCCACAGACCTCTACAATACTGATCATCTCCTCTCCGAGGAAGAGCGCATGGTACATGATACCATACACCGGTTTGTTCAAGAACGTGTACTACCTATTATTGGGGAACATTTCGAGGCGGGTACATTTCCGCGTGAAGTAATCCCAGAGCTTGCTGAGTTGGGATTGCTGGGTATGCACCTTGATGGCTATGGCTGTGCTGGACTAAGCGCGGTCTGTTATGGCCTGGCCTGCCAGGAATTGGAGGCTGGTGATAGTGGTCTACGCTCATTTGTGTCTGTACAAGGCTCATTAGCGATGTTTCCTATCTTCGCCTTTGGATCGGAAGAGCAGAAACAGCACTGGCTACCAGCGATGGCTCGTGGGGAAATCATCGGTTGTTTTGGTTTGACGGAGCCTGATTTCGGCAGCGAAGCTACTGGTATACAGACGCATGCGCGACGTGATGGCGATAGTTACATGCTGAACGGAACGAAGATGTGGATCACGAATGGCAGTATCGCAGACGTTGCGGTGGTCTGGGCACGCACAGAGGATGGTATACGTGGCTTCTTGGTCGAGCGTGGTACGCCAGGGTTTACTACTAGTGATATCCATCACAAGCTGTCGTTGCGCGCTTCAGTGACTTCTGAACTGCACTTTGCGGATTGTCGTGTGCCAGCAGAAAATATGCTGCCAGATATACGGGGTATGCGTGGCCCATTATCCTGCCTGAATGAGGCACGCTATGGTATCGCTTGGGGCGCAATAGGGGCAGCTCGTACCTGCTTCGAGGTCGCGTTAGAGTATGCGAAAACGCGCATTCAGTTTAAGCGTCCCATTGCCAGTTTCCAGTTGGTACAACGCAAACTCGCTCTGATGGCAACAGAATTAGTGAAGGCTCAATTGCTGGCTTTACAGCTCGGACGTTTGAAGGACGAAGGATTACTACACCCAGTACAGATCTCTATAGCCAAGCGCAATAATGTACGTGAAGCGCTGGAAACGGCTAGGAAAGCTCGTAGTCTGCTTGGTGCAAACGGTATTACACTAGAATATCCGATCAGCCGCCATATGAATAATCTGGAATCAGTCTTTACCTATGAGGGGACTGACGATATCCATACGTTGATTATTGGTCAGGCCCTGACTGGCATTGATGCTTTTTCCTGAGCACATGCTATGATCCGTTGACCTGAGTCGTAAAGACGACGAGTCGCTCATCATAGCCCTGACCTGTCCATGCACCGCTACACGTGATGAGATTTAAATGGTGCTCAGTAGTTGGCCCAAAGACAGCTTGTAATACATCTCGCTCTGGAGCATCACTAGTATACTTTACCATATGCTCAACGACGAATGTAAGCGTGTGTCTATCTCGTGTTTGTACGAATACACTGTCGCCAGCGCGCAGGGTTGCCAGTGACCAGAAGACTGCCGGGCCACCCCCGGCCCGATCAACGTGTCCTGCAACGACTGCATTCCCCGCCTGGCCAGGAGCAACACCAGGAGCATACCAGAAAACGCTGGTCCAGTAGGGCGAATTGATCGCGCTCGACACTGGGGCATCCATCTGTCCGCTAGCCGTCGCGCCAACGCCCATCACTGGAGCATCTATATGCAGTGATGGTATCTGTAGCCGCGTAGGTTGCCAGGGAGTAACTTTGATGGCGAATGATGCAGACGGGAATGTCGCATGAGTCTTATAATTATAGATTACAACACTTAATACGACCAGTATGAATAAAGAGACGTAAATGAGCAACTTTCTCAACATTGCCCTCTCTCACAATTTGTACAGAAAAGTTCTCTCATATGTAGTATAAGCACAGACAGCAGGGGGCGTCAATGAGATAGGGCAGCCACAAAGGACAAGATCGGCCAAATAAGGCCCTACCGCCCCCAGGGCAATCCCTTGTGCTTGCCCTGCTACGGAGAGAGCCGCACTTAGCGAACAGACTCCGCCTCTTTCTTACCCTGGTCTTCTTCTGCCATCAGATGAGTATAACGTTGCACTTTACGACGGATGAGCAAAATGACAGTGAGAACGACTATCACAATAATGCCACCTGTAACCCAGCCAAGGGTATGTGCTAGTTGCTCGATTTGCACGAAATTATTATGAAAGACGCGTCCCGCAAGGTAGCCCAGCATGCCATAGACAATAGCCCACACGATACCACCCGCTGCATTATAGAGCAGAAAGGTACGCCAATGCATATTGTGCATTCCTGCCAGAAAAGCAGCCCAGAGACGCAGCAGAGTGGTAAAGCGGCCCAAGAAGACGGTCTTTCCACCGTGACGAGCAAAGAAACGCTCTGCATAGACCAGATGTTGTGGCTTGACAAAGAAGTAGCGCCCAAAGCGCTCTACGAAGGGACGACCCCCAATACGCCCGATGGTATAACCAAAGTTATCGCCTAGCATAGCCCCGCTAGCAGCACATATAATGACTATAGGAATTTGTAGGCGATGATCAACAGCGGCATAAAACGAGGCGAGCAAGAGCATAGTTTCGCCAGGAAAAGGGATACCAAGACATTCAATCATGACGAAAAGGATCACCGCAGGATAACCAAAGTTTGCCAGTGCTTCGCGCAGTGTTTCTAGCGAAATCAGCGATGCCATTACCTGACCATGTAAGGTGAGTTGGCAGTAGTGCATCAATATAAGCCATTTCATGGCATATTGTCCCTTTATTGGTCTTTTTTAGGAAGAGTTTTTACCATAGTTTCTGCTTATTACTTGGTAATACGATGCTCTGTGACTCATAGTTTGCCTTTTTTTGACCTATCTACAAAGAATAGTCCTGCTTTAGTTTTTCAGCGGGGGAGGTGTAAAAAGGGCAGAAGAATATTCCTTGATTTTCCAGGTACTACCATCTGGTCCAGACTGAAGTATGATGCGAATCTCATAAGGATTCTGGTAGGTAGGAGGCCCCTGTTGAGTACGTGTGATGGTATAACGAAAGCTCTGCTTGTTGTCCTGACTGGTTGCGCTGTCTGGGACTTCCGAGTAGGTTTTAATTGCCCCATAGCGGCTATCAGCTGTCTGGCCCTGCTGGATAAATTGATCCTGCGGCAACTGGTTGGTGATATCTGGGCTGAGATCTTTGTATGCCTGAGTGTAGTCAAGGCTAGCAAGCGAAGAAAGAAAGTGAGCAGCAGTGGTTGCTGCGCCAGAACTGGCGTTGAGCGCTTTGATAAGATTAGTGGAGGCGATTATCCCACAGAGGATGAACAGGGCGCAAAAAACCACAAGACAGCCTAAAAACACAAACCGCTTTTTCCGTGGTCGCGCTACCTTGCGTCTTGTATGAGCCACACGTGGTGTCTCCAGCTGAGAGCTGACGCGCGGCTTAGCCGATGATTGACCAGCACGTGGTATTGCAGAGCGTTGTGAGGCAGGAGGTGTTTTGCCCGTGCCATTGAGTGAAGCAGCATGTCGGCTTCCTGATTGATCCCTTGAGTCTCCGCCTGAATCTGGTCGTCCTTGCATGGTCATGTCTTCCTCGTGAGTCACAAATAGTTTTTGGTGGTGTATGGCCACCAGTATTCTCGCCTACACTATTTTACTATGTCTCTAGCATAACAACACCGGCTAACTTTGCATGTGCCCGTTGTAGTTGTTCTTGTGCACGTATTGCCTCCGTACGTGTGGTACGTCCCCTTGCAATAATAAGAAGGGTGTGATCTACCAGCGTACTGATGAGGGAAGCATCAATCCCTGCCAATACTGGTGGGCTATTAAAAATAATCATCCCCGGCCTGTCATCATTCTGCTCCATAAATTGACGTGTTGCATTGAGGATGACTTGTAACTTTGCAGATAGCAGCCTGCTTACTTCAAAGGAGGAAAGTGAAGTCACGCCCCCACACAGTAAGCGTAGGTTTGGCACAAAGGTGGAGCTTACATACGTCTGAAGCATTTCTGTAGAGACATGCTCCTCCATTAGCAACTGGTTAAGACCGGGCAGACTTCCCAGGCCAAAACTTTGCTGGAGTGTCGGCGCTAAGAGGTCAGCATCGACAAGGATAGTTGGCACCCCATGCTGTGCAGCTGCGATAGCTACGTTACTAGCCACACTTGCTTGCTGCGGACAACGGCTGGGGATAGCGAACTGAATGCTATACTGCTTTAACTGCTCACTATCCCAATTGAAATAAATATTTGAATATATAGTATGATAAGACACACTATAAGCAGAGTCAATGCTATAATCTGTTAATAGTGATATTTGCTTGTGTTCTGATGTACCCACAAAAAAATTCCCTGATTCCTACTCATATATGGAAACTAGTGGAGATAGCCGTTATTCTTGCTCACCGTTTACAAGAATTGATAGTACTATAATTGTTCTTATTCTCGCTGTCAATATACAATATGAGACTATAAGATAGACGGCTGTCATATATGTTGTGCTTTGTTTCTATTAGATAAGGTAGCCTGCGGCACTTCTCCGTAGAAAGGCAACTGGAGTAGCTCTTCAGCCTCTTTTCTACTGTGAATACGATCATCTAAATATTCGATGAGAAAAGCAAGCGCAACACCTATAACGAAGGCAACAAGGATAAGTGCGAGGAACAATTGAAGTTTGTTCATAGACGGTCCTGGCACCGTGACTGGATCTGTAGGATTGGTAATGACTTCAGCTGCCATCTTGGGAGGCGCGCTGTTCTCAGGAAGGGCGCTCTTATTGCGTACCACATAATCCACATACGTTCCAATATTCTTTGTACAGACTTCTGCTGTTGCGTTAGCAATGGCACGAGCACCATCAGGAGTACTCCACACAACATTGATCGTGACGAGGTTATGTGTGCGTAAAGTACTCAGTGCCATGCTAATCGCAGTGAGATCTTGCACATTGCCGAGATTTGCATTGGCTCCATAATAGCTGGCCATCGGCTTCGTATCGGCCTGAACCTGCGCAGATACTTGAGCCGCGAACTCTTTGGAATTTATCACCTGGCTATTTACAAAGGCATCGGAGAGCAGATCGGATGTATTCAAATAATCAGCAGAATTATTATTTGCTGGATGCGCAACTGCTTGCAGACCAATACGTATTGTCACCGAAGATTGGTATGCTTGAAAAGCACCTGGCGTTTTATCGAGAGCATAATATTTATATGCTACATAAACGCTCACCACACCCACAATGAGCATGATAATCCAAAGACGCCGCTTTATAATAGCGCCATAGGCTCGTAGTTCCACGTTAGTACCCTTTCAGTTCAATGCTCCTGATCATGCTCGCTCGTAGCGTGCCAAACTAGCAGCATAGACTCGTTGCGCCTGTGGCTTTCTCTCATTAAGTTTTGTTTCCACGAATTGTAAGATACGACGCTGGAAGCACGGTATGTCAAACTCAAGCGCGTGATTACGAATGACTTGAGCATTGAACAGACGCTCATTAAACGATGCCAACGCCTCAGCGAGACACTCAACCGTTTGCTCACGGAAGAAAAGTCCCGTCACACCTTCGACAACAGAGGCTAACGCACCACCAGCTCCATAAGCAATCACAGGCCGTCCTGCCGCCTGCACTTCTAGAGGAGTAATCCCAAAATCTTCTTCTCCGGGGAAGAGAAAGGCACGGCAGTGTCTGTAATAATGGATGACTTCCTGATCGGAGAGACGGCCTAGAAAGCGAATTGTTGGGCCAGCCAGACGTTTTAAACGTTCCTGATCGCGCCCACTACCAATAACTACCAGCGGGAGCTGCAATCGATTACACGCCTCAATTGCGAGGTCAATACGCTTATAAGGGACTAAGCGACTCAGCACCAGAAAATAGTCTTCCGGCTCAGTGGTAGGATCAAAGGGAAAACGGCTAGCTTCGACGGGCGGCGGAATCACCACTGCTTCGCGGCGGTAATACTTCTCGATGCGCTGAGCTACTACGGGCGAATTGGCGATAAAATGGTCAACACGCAACGCGCTGGTCTGATCCCAAACACGCAGTCCGGTGATAAAGAATGGCAAGATGCTGCGGGCTACTTTGCCCAGTCGTTCGCGCTCTACGTATTCCTCATAGTTCCAGCACCAGCGCATGGGTGTATGACAATAACAAATGTGCAAGGTATCAGGTCTGGTGAGCACGCCCTTGCCGAAGGCGCTCGAACTGCTCAGTACAAGATCATAGCCACGCAGGTCGAGCTGCTCCATAGCAAAGGGATAGAACGGCAAGTAGGGTTGATGGTGTTTCGTCACCAGTGGGAATTTCTGCATGAATGAGGTGCGAATATCCATCTTTTGGAACGCAGGATCGACGCGCTGGGGATCATAGATGGAGGTGTAGATGGGCGCATCGGGAAAGAGTTCATGAAGAGCCAACACGACTCGCTCTGCCCCCCCCATTTGATTAAGGTAATCGTGAACCAACGCGACTTTCATCATGCCTAATATGCTCCTCGTCTAAACAATACTGCCGGAACTGTGCGTAGTAGAACCAGGAAGTACAGCCGTAGCGACCAGTTTTCGATATAATACAGGTCCATCAGCACACCTTCATCGAAATTCAGATCACTGCGCCCACGTACCTGCCATAAACCGGTCAAACCTGGTCTGATGGCCAAGCGACCTTTTTGCCATTCTTCATATTGGGCAACTTCACTTGGCAACGGGGGACGTGGCCCTACCAGACTCATATCACCAAGCAACACATTGATAAGATTAGGAATCTCATCCAGGCTCGTACTGCGCAGAAACTTACCAATAGCCGTTCTTCGCGGATCATCCTTCATCTTGAAGATGGGACCTGCCGCTTGGTTGTTTTTTACCAGTTGTGCCAAACGCTGATCTGCGTCTTGATACATCGAGCGAAACTTGAAAATCCCGAAGTGCTTCCCATTGAGGCCAACACGCGTCTGTTTGTAAAGGATCGGACCTGCTGAAGTGAGGTAAATCACCAGAGCAATGAAGAGCCATAGCGGAGAACCAAGCAACAGAATAAGCGCAGAGGCCGTGATATCAATACATCGTGTCAAGACCCGGCCCGCCGTGTTAAGCGAGACCTGCTTAATACCGATGAGTGGAATACCTTCAATGGCTTCAACATCGATGCGCGAAAGACTCAGAGCGTAAAGGTCAGGAATCAGTTTAAACGAGGTACCAAGACGCTCGCACATCTTCACACTACGCACTGCCTGTTGATGCATAGCCGAAGGAAGCGCAATAATTACCTCATCAATTTGCAAGGAGCGGATAACAGGGCCAATATCTTCGAGCATACCGAGCATCTTGAAGCGTCCGAAATCGCAAGGCGGCCCGTTCATATCGTGCAAAAAGCCCACAATTGAGTAACCAAGGTTGGGATTGGCAGTGATATGCTGCATCATCAATTTTGCCAGGCGTCCAGAACCGACAACGAGGACGCGCGTCTCACCCAGCCCCATCCTGTAAAGCAGACCCATTGCACCAGAAACGATCAAGCGGCTGGTACAGAGAATGACAATAGCGGCACCCCAGGTGAAAAGCACAAGCAAGCGTGAGCTACCAGCTGGCTGAAACACGAAGAAGTACGCAAAAACAAACCCTAATCCCATAGTGGCGGAACTGATAATATTCCAGCACTGGCGAAACCAAGTTCCTGTCAAGCGAATAGAGTACAAGCCACGCACTGCGAATATCATGATCAGGCCGAGCATAATACCAAACTCAAGTCCCTGGAATTGTGAGATATCTGCCAGCTCCTGCTTAATGGATGGATCAGCGAGCAGATTTTGACGAGCAAAGGCCAGGAGTTGACTGAAGAAACCTGGTTGGTAATTGAGGGATAGGCGAAAGTTGTAGGCGAGCGCAAAGGCAATACTAATCAACCAAGCGTCCAGAATGATCATCAGAACGCATTCAACAAAAATGTGCCACTGGCGGCGACGTAAGCGCCTGCGGGAAATGGCCCTCGTCAGAGGTCCAGTCGCGCCCGTCTCAGGAACTGCCTCTATGATGCCCAAAGTTCCTGTTTGTTTTGTCTTTGTTTGCATATTCATACGTGATATGCCTGACATTTTACTGCTATTCACGATTCAAGCCATATTCTGGTACTACTGATTAAGCATCGTACTACGAAAACGTTTCTTGCGGCTTTAGTACGGCTTGCTCATACACAGCAATAGTCTGTTTTGCCATTGCCTGTGCGGAGAACCGTTGTGCGACTGATGATGCCATACTACGGCACTTTTCTCGTAATGTGTTATCTATCAGTGCTTGATATAATGTCTCACTCAGTGTGGCTGCACTATGAGGATCAATACATAGAGCAAGGCCAGCCCCTGCTTCGGGCAGACTGGAGACGTTAGATGTAATCACCGGAACGCCGCAGGCAAGTGCCTCAGCCACGGGGATACCGAAGCCTTCATACAGCGAAGGATAGACAAAGATTGATGCTGCTTGATACCACAGCGCTTGTTCGCTATCTGTAACAAAACCCGGAAAAAGGACATATCGCTCCAGCCCCAGTTGCTGCACTTTGGCAAAGATGGCGTCATAGAGCCAACCTTTACCACCAGCTAGGACCAGCTTTTCTTTGAGTGAGTGAGTTTGTCGTAATTGTGCATACGCCTCGATGAGCACGGTGATGTTCTTCCGTGGCTCCAGCGTACCAAGATAGAGAATATAACCTTCTTCTAAACCATTTTGACAACGAAAATGGTGTAACTTCTCTTCTACGAAAACGTTTGAAAAGCGCTTATCGATGCATGGGTATACTGTGTGGATGCGATCCAGAGGAATACCCACCAGTTCATGAATGTCACGCTTTGTACTCTCCGAAACGCTGATAATCTTTGTTGCTTTGCGCAGGCTGTTAATGGTAAATATACGATGATAGAGGCGTTTAGCCCCTGTTACTACTTCTGGAAAACGTACAAACGCAAGATCATGAAGTGTGATAACGGTAGCACAATCAGGTGGGACAAATGCTGGCAGAACATTGACAGGCGAATGTAAAACGCTAAGTTGCCGTTGCTTGATAAGTGAAGGGAGTGTGAATTGTTCCCATACGACACGCGTGGCTGGTTTTGTTTCCGGCCACGGAGCTGATACGTAAGTGATTTGGGGGTGCCGAGCATCAAGCTGGTCAATGATATCCTGACCATTGACAAAGACTGTATATTCATGGTCCCCAGGCCATTGAGCTAGCGCCGTCAGCAAGTGGCGTATATAGCGACTGACTCCGCTGTTGCGATAATTCTGGCCGAAGGATAGCAATTGTGCGTTGATACCTATGTGCATACCGACTGCGTTCTCCTATGGCAGTATAACGTCTTTAAATCAAGTGAGGTAACAAACCTAACTCTTGCTTCCTAGAAGGAAGAAAATTAATACCATTTGCTTAATTGCCTTCGCCAAATATTGAACGGCTATATTTTCATCTTTTCGTTGTTCTTCATCTTGAGGCCCACATTGCGCAGTGATCACGATGGGTGGCAGAGACTGAGCAAGAGCATCTGGCGTAGAGGATGGCGCAATGGGCAGAAGAATTGGTTCGTGTCCATTTGCTTCGCTCGTTGCTTGATAAATAAGCTGTGTAAATGATGTTGTAAAAGTTGTCTGGATGGGTGGAGTAGCCTTCACCTGGCGTACTTGAATGTCTGCGAAACCTTTTTCGTGTAAGTGTCGCTGCAATTTGGCAAAGATATCTGCCGGGCTTTGTTCTGGCACAAGGGAAAAGTCAACCTGTGCTCCGGCCACCGTCGGCAGGAAGTCCGATAACTCTTGAGACGATGAAGTTCCGTCTGTAAAAGATCGGACCGTGCAAGTTGGTGTTAATAAATGTGCATAGTGAAGTTGAAAGCCTTGTAGTCCTAATAAGAGTTGCTTCATACCCCAACGTTCGGCTAATAAGCGTGCTGGATCGGGGAGGGTATAGAGCTGTTCCACTATCTCATCATTGGCTGGCCGTAGCGTATCATAAAAGCCTTCAATCAGTACCTCTTCTCGGACATCTTTCAGACTATTCAATGCCCACAGGAGACGCCATATAGCGTTCGGCACAATAGTGCCATACAGAGCTGGCGGCAAGACGGTAGCTGTTTGTGTGTACAATTCCACACGGAGCAATCCTTTCGTACCAAGTGCCAGCAAAGGACTGTTTCTCTCAATTGGCCAGATACCAAGCACCTCCTCCCTATAGGCTGTGACATCCCACAAACAACAGTCTGCACCTAACGCCTCTTTAGAGAGGACCGTCTCCGCCGCGAGAGCAGACGCGCCTTTTTCTCCACCCTCATCTAGTAGGTATTTAATGTTTACTGGTACATTGCCCAAAACCTTTTTATACATAAACTCGGCTCTGGTGACATACAACGATTATACACAAATAACGTAGGATATGCTCCCGTATCATAAGAGCCGTAGAGACGGGGTGACTGGCTGTACAGCGAGGTAGAGAAGCCCCGTTGCTGTAGCTGTATGCCCAATAAGCGAATTGTCTCATGGCTTTCTTTACCAAGGTGAGCTGCAAGCTGTGACCACGTTGTTAAATAGGTGGATGCATACTTATCAGCATACCGTAGCAGTTGTTCACGAACTGAGGTGAGCATTATCAGACAAGCCTCGTTAGATGTACTTTTTTTAGTACCGCTAGCAAATATCTTGCATCCGTTGCGCTGAAAGAGTATACTCAGGTGAAGTGAGCGGTACAGGTAGTAGGCGAGAGAGAAGATAGCGACCAGCGATTGAGATCGTACGTTGCGTTTTTCTCTGCATCGGTGTATTATAGCCTAAAGTTTCAGCAACTGCCTAGTATGCAGTGTGCACCAATCGAGAGCTACTGAAGTACGGGAGAGAAGTGCGTTGTCCAAACAACTCCAGCTCGATGTCGCACAGCTAACGGATGTTGGCCGCAAGCGTCCCCATAATGAAGATAATATGGCCTATGTCATTCCCACAGATCCAACGGTAATGGCAAAAAAGGGAGCACTCTTCATTGTGGCAGACGGCATGGGAGGGCATGCAGCGGGGGAAGTGGCCAGCGAGATCGCGGTCGATACTGTCAGCAATGTGTACTATCAAGATGATAGTGATGATGTAGTTGTCTCCTTGCTGTATGCGATCAGGCGTGCAAATACCTTAATTCATCAGAGAGCAGCAGAAAATATGCTGCGTAGTGGTATGGGCACAACATGTGTTACGGCTGTGTTGTGCGGCAGTACTGCATATGTTGCCAACGTTGGTGATAGTCGCGCTTACTTAGTGCGTCATGGACACGTCAGGCAAGTATCGCAAGATCATTCTTGGGTTGAAGAACAGGTTCGTGCAGGTATGTTGACGAGAGAGCAGGCTCGTTCACATGCACAGCGTAATGTCATTACCCGTTGTCTGGGAACTCAGCCCGAAGTAGAGATCGATGTCTTTTCAGAGCAACTGGAGGAGGGTGATTCTCTTGTGCTCTGTACTGATGGCCTCTCTGGATTGATCGCTGATGAAGAATTATGTGCCATTGTTGACCAGTATATGCCACAAGAGAGCGTCTACCATTTAGTGGAGCGCGCCAATGAGCATGGTGGTTCGGATAATATTACTGCCATTGTGATGCGCGTAGAAGAGCTTGGCTGGGACCCTTACCCACCTGGTGTACCTCGTCCTGTCTATGCTGGTGGGCATAGTGATAGCATGGATGTAGATACTGCTGTGCTCGGACGTATCGCGGGTCCTGGTCATGCGTTACCATCGCGGCCAGTTGATGGGCGTGCTCCAACTTCTCCTTTATTGACGCCCAGATCTAGTGGACCACTCGTTTCTTCTAATAGCAGGATAACTCCTCCACCAGCTAGTCAACACTCATGGAGCAAACGCGAGCGCGGCTTTTATCCTTGGCTTGCACTTCTCATGGTGTTTCTTGTTGTTCTGCTTGGCAGCGGAGCTTATTATTTCCTCTGGCAACAGCAGGAGAAGGACGTAGAGAATACACTCAAGGTTGCGAAGGACACGATCCAATCAGCTAATACTGTTGCCCATAGCAATCCCAGTGATGCCCTTAAAAAACTGGCAGGCGTGCAACAAAGCTTGAAACGTGTTGCCACTGCCAATTTGAATACGACACAGCAGCAACAAGTGAAGCGGCTGCTCAATGATGAGTTGACGATGGCAGTCAACGAGGCAATTGCACAATATAACCAGCAATTCGCTATCCTTGCATTGCCCTGCCTAAACAGTCAAGTGACGAGGCTCAGCAATGGCACAGTCAATACTCAGCCTGGTAGTGTGGTAGCTGTACGCAATGGACAGAAGCTTTTCTTTTACGCATTAGGTGAGGATCGCCATCTCTATCAGCTCGATAGCGGGCAGCATACGTTAGGCAAAGAAATTCCCTTGGACAAGAAAGCGCTCTCTATGACGACGACGAGTCTTGCCGCTGATGATGCGCGTGTGCTTGTTTTGACGGGCGAGAATACGAACAATTATACTTTGCAATTGTTCATCCCCAATGCCAATGGTGACGGGGGTAAGATCGTGACGCAGTCTCTGAGTGACTGGACCAAAGATGGCCACAAGCCGATGTTCCTGACCACGTCCGGCCCTGATATTTATGTAGTCTTGACCATGGAAGGCGTTTCTACCACCATGATCGTTGACTTTACGTTAGAGCAAGATGCATTCAAACCTGGACCCCATATCGCCACTCTTTCTACTTCACACAGCATCGTCAGTGCGGCAGCCCTCTCGCACAATCGGCTCTTTCTGCTACTCAACGATGGCAGTGTGCAGAGTTTACAGCTGGTGGGTAGTCAGCAGTCATTAGTCTTTGTCAATGGACCGATTGCAACGCCACTTCAGACCGCTGGGGATTTTACCCCCAATCAGATCGTCCCCACCCCTTCATCTCTTGTACCGACAAACACCACTGCCGCAGAACCAGTACTTTTGTCCATTCCCACTGCCGTTTTCCTGGCAGCTGGCATGGTCGGTAATACCGAACACCTCTATGTAGTGGATCGTAGCTATCATCGTGTGGTGGATCTGGTGCCAGACTCCACAGCGACAAACAAGACCACGACACCGACTCCTCTGCCTACGAGTGATAATGCTGGTGGAGGCATTGCTAAGCAGGTGACGATGCAGTTGTTTCAACAATATGCTTCCTTAACCCTATTAGCAATCGTCAAGAGCATTAGTGCTGATCCAACCAAGAGTGGTTTCTACCTGCTGGCACAAAGTGATCAGAGTCAGGGCAATGTTTTGAACCTGATTCCTGCTGATACGACGCAAGAGGGAAACTGCTAAAGAGTTTTATCCCGTTTTACCAACTATTGAAAGGTAGCCTGCAAAAGTGGGTTTTGAGGTGCATTATCGTACAGTCACCTGTGGTGAACTGCAAAGCAAAGATGTTGGTCGGCAAGTAACACTTGCTGGCTGGGTCAATCGCCGCCGTGATCATGGTGGCTTGATCTTCTTAGATATTCGTGACCGTTATGGTATTACACAGGTCATTTGTGATCCAGAGCGCTCTCCTGAAGCACATCACTCAGCAAGTGAATTACGCTCAGAATATGTGGTCCAGATTAGTGGTGTTGTTGTGCATCGTCTGCCAGGAACAGAGAATGCACAGTTAAGTACAGGGACCATTGAGGTTGTCGCGCAAAGTATCAACATTCTCAATCTCTCTCGTACCACACCTTTCCCGATTGGCAATGAGGCGATACAAGTGGATGAGTCGCTCCGTCTCAAGTATCGTTATCTCGATCTGCGTCGTCCGAAGATGCGCGATATTATGATCTTGCGCCATCGGA